>CAYZQQ010000639.1:0-1503 GCA_964480075.1 uncultured Anaerolineaceae bacterium | reverse complement strand
ATAGACTTATCCAAAAAATACAATCCCCACAGCATAAACACCGGTGCGAGCGCCACAGCGTGAAAATCGAACATGTTGACCGATTCGGTGGCGGGCAGCAGCAGATACGCCACTGCAATTGCCAGCGCCGCCCAATTGTTGAGCCAGCGCCGCGAAATGAGAAAAAGCGGCAGCGCCGCCAGCCCCAGCGCAATGGTCTGCACCCAAATCAGCGTCAGCGGGGTGGAAAACAGCCAATAAAGCGGTATCAGCAAAAAGAGAATCGGCTCAACGTGCAACCCCATCCGGTTCAGGCTGAGTTGCGGCACAGTGGTCAGTGCCAGCCCGCGCCCGTGCGCCGCATTCCACATCGCTTGGTCGTAATTGCCCAAATCCAGCGCGCCCGATTCGTATGCCAGATGGCGAGTCGTCGCCAGCCAGCCGAACACGGCGATATAAACTGCAATGGCAATTAACATTGCAAGAAACGTGATGCGTGATGCGTGAAATTCGTTATTTGAGATTGGCGATTCGCTCTTCACTTTTCACGCTTCACTTTTCACTAATTTGCAATCGGTTATCCGAAACCGGCAGCCCGCCGCCGGCAACCGGCAACCGTTCCCCCGTGCGCGAGTTGTACAACCCCACCCACACGGTATATTTTGCCGCATCCAGCGGGATGTGATAGCGGTCGGCGATGATTTCCCCCGCGACCCATGTCAGCGTGGGACGTTCGCCGCCCACGGGCAGGCTATCGCGCTGGGCGATGATGTTTCCGGCGGCATCGGTGATATGGACAAACACCTTCAAATCATCGTCAATTTGACGGTCGGCGCGCCAGAAAAGCGTCACATCGAGCGCGCCATTATTTTGGGCGATAGTGTACCCTGCCAGCGAAATCGCATCGCCAAAACGAGCCGCGGCGGGTGTGGCAGCGGCGGGCAGGTCGAAGATGTGCGTCTGCGCCTGCACGGTGATACTGCCCAGGGTGGCAGTTGCCGCGCCGTTCACCGTTGCCAGCAGTAAATATTCGCCGGGCGGCATGTCGGCGGGAATGCGGATGGATGCCGTTTGCCCCATAATTTCGCCGCGCCGCCAGTGGTCGGCGGGGAAACTTTCTGCGCCGATGGGCAGCGTTGCCAGCGGAATATCGCCGCCGTTGGCAGCCCGCGCCATCAGCGACACAGCGGTATCGGCGGGCAGCGATTTTTCCGCTTTCCAAAACAATTTAAAGGTGGTGCGATAGCCGGGCAGCGTTTCAAAATTGCTAAACGAGCTATCCAGCAGAGTCAACCCGTCTGCCAACCGCACCGGCTGCCCGCTTGCCCCCCGCGAAACCGGTTTTTCCGGCGGGGAAATATGCACTTGCCCCACCCGTTTCACCTGTCCGAACACATCGCCGGTGGTGAAATTGTACATCTGCACATCGAACGCATAATCGCCGGGGGGACTCGCCGGGTCAACCGGCAGCAGATACTCATCGCGGATGGTGTCACTGGGACGCCAATTTTGGGTACGCACCAA
>CAYZQQ010000638.1:0-1537 GCA_964480075.1 uncultured Anaerolineaceae bacterium | reverse complement strand
TGAAACACCCTCTTCATAGGGCAGATAATAGCGCACAATGAGCTGACTGGTTTCAGCACCGGGTTGAATGCCGGCTGTGTCAGCAAAACCGTTATCGGTTTGGAAGAACCGCTCACCCAATGAACCTTGGTCAAAAGACAAATTGACTGCACCGGCGGGTAGTTCAAACGCTACTGCCGCGGCATTACCGTCGGGCAGGGTCACTGCGTCTTCCACCGTTTTGTCGGAATTGTTGGAAATAATGTATATCTCCGCAATTTGCATCAGAGACGGGCTGAAAAAATCAACCACCATATGCATCTGGGTTATCCGAATGCCACTGCTATCTGTGGTGGCGTCGAAATAATTTACGGGCAATGTCAATGCGGCATTATCGGCGGGGGCAGGAGCCACTTCACTGAAATAGGAAGTTTTGCCCACCGTTGCCATCATTTCAAACAGGCGGTTTGCCGGAGATGCGATATTTTCAAACAAAAATGAACCGTCGGCAGCCGTGACGCCATCTGTCATGCCGCTCATTTGTTTGTTATCAAAGGTATGGAGCATCAGCGGAATACCCGCCGGAGCCGGTTCGCCCGTGGTTTTATTGATGAGTGTGCCGGACACAGTGATAGTTTTTGGGCTTTGGGCTATTGCTGTTGGCGCGACACTGAATAACAGAAATAAAATTAGCAAATTGGTTGCAAAAACGCGTTTAGTCATCATCGAAATTCCTTTTTATGGTAGATTATTGCAAACTTGCCAGCAGGTCATTCAACGCCGATGGGGCAATGTCGGTGTTCGGCGGCAAGCCAAATGACATGCTGTTTATGCGCAAAGTAGAAATGCGGTAAATTATCCAAAGTTGTACCCATATTCGGTGTCATTTGTTGCCGGTACATGGATCACCGTGCAGACACTGTTTTCAGCATAAGATAGTCGCAACATTTTGTCCAGCGCCAGCTTGCCCGTTTTTACCCCCGCTAAATTGCCTGTATCCGTCCGAGCAGGTTGGCGCTGTTTTTATCGCCGTCGAGTTGCTATACTCAAGTGTACGCTGTTAAACAATTTGTATTTTAGGAGAAAACCATGGACAATCACCATAATTGCAACGTAGAATCGATTGAGAAGCCTTTGGATAAATCGGCATTAAAAACAGCACGGGCGGCATATATGGGTGTCAGCGGTATGGGTTGCCAGAATTGCGCCGCCCGCGTACGGAATGGCTTGCTGGGGTTGGAAGGCGTACTGCTTTCGGATGTATTTTTGCAGCGTGGCGTTGCTGTGGCGGCATATAATCCCGAAATGGTCACGACTGAGGATTTGCTGAATGCCATAACCGGTGCCGGAAATGATGGTCGTCATCATTACAGTGCGGAGCTTTTAAAAGAAGTTCCGGCGCTGGACGCAGTAATTTTAGATGAATAAAATCTAACGCAACATCAAGGAAAACCTATGAAGAAACCACTGGCATTATTTGGACTTTTGCTGGCATTGCTAGCCCAGCAATTCCCGGTGTGAACCGGCTGCAAAGTGGCTGATAGAACACAGATTGCAC
>CAYZQQ010000637.1:0-1539 GCA_964480075.1 uncultured Anaerolineaceae bacterium | reverse complement strand
GGAGGGTATGCCCTTTGAATTGCGCGATTGGCAATGGGAACCGGAAGCCATTTTGCTGACTGCCGAATTGCGAAAAACGATGGACGAAGCGGTGTCTAATTTGCCCGATATTTTGCGTGCCACATTTGTGCTTCGTGATTTAGAAGGGTTGTCCACCAGAGAAACCGCTGACGTGCTGGATATTTCACCGGGCAGTGTGAAAGTAAGACTGCATCGCGCCCGAATGCTGGTTCGGCAGCATTTGATGCCATATTTTTCACACACGAATAATTTGGAGGCGTTATGAGCCAAATTACGTCGCAATCTTCGCTATGTAAAGAATTGATGACCCGGCTATCGGAATATATTGATGGGGAACTGGAAGAGAATCTGTGTCGTGAAATTGAAAAACATTTAGCCGGTTGCGAAAACTGTCGCATACTGGTTAGCACCTCTCGCAAAACAGTCGAATTGTATCACCGGCACTATCGGCGGGTGCAAATTAATTTACCCACAGATACCTCCAATCGGTTGTGGCAAGCCCTTCGCAATGCCGGATGTGTATCAAAATAGCAAAAAACGCACAAAACACCTTCAATTAGATGGGTGCTTTTTTGTATTGAGTCAATTTTTGCATTCTTCATAAATTTCATTTACAATTTGAAAACAGTATCATACATTTCACATTTACTTACAGTGTTACCAAAACTAACTTGATACGATGGTCGTATCCAGCCGCCGTTTATTACCGTACCCGCAATGCAGACGCTGGCAACAAGATAGCCGAAATGTTTTCAATAGTGGTTACAATTTTTGGGAAAAGGAGGTGATGGTAAAAAAAAACGAGGTGTCAGAATAACGCTTGGTTATTTTAAATTTTAAACGATAAAATTCCAGGGGAGGAAAAATGAAACGTTTAGTTTTATTAACAGCACTGTTATTTGCACTGGTAATTAGCGCGGCCCAGTGTGGGGGCGGGCAATCCGCCAGTAGCTCGTCGAAAGGCGCGACGAAAACGGTGGTAATTGGGTACACGGCATCCAAGACCGGGAAATTTGAAGTTTCGTCGCGTGGACAAACCAATGGATTTGAGTTGTGGCTTAACGATGTGAACAAAACCGGCGTAAAACTGTCGGATGGTACGGTGGTAAAGTTTGACGTTAAAACCTACGATGATGAAAGTGCCAAAGAACGGGTGCAGTTGCTGTACACGCAGCTGATTGACCAAGACAAAGCCGACTATTTAATTAGCCCGTACAGTAGTGGATTAACGGATGCTGCCGCCGTGATTGCCGAACAAAAAGGCAAAGTGATGGTTACCACCGGTGCGGCGTCAGATGCCACATACAAAAAAGGACTTACCTCTGTTTTCCAATTATACACGCCTGCCAGCCGCTACTTAACCGGGGCGGTTGACCTGCTGGCAAATGTTGACCCCAGCGCCAAAAAAATCGCTATTGTATATGAAAATGCGAAATTTGCCACAAGCGTTGCGACCGCCGCAAAAGCCTATGCCGAAAGCAAAGGATATGATGTGGTAATGTTTGAAGGGTACGGTAG
>CAYZQQ010000636.1:0-1546 GCA_964480075.1 uncultured Anaerolineaceae bacterium | reverse complement strand
TGGGGAACATCATCGGGTTAGTGGTGGTTATTGGTATCGGCATCATTTTGGTATTGACATTGAAGCAAGCCAATCCGCAAAACAAGCAAGTGCCCACCTTTCAATCGCCGATTGGAAAAGCCGTTCCCGCACCAACCGACACCCCGGCACTGACGCAATTTTCTTCGCCGATAAAGCCGATTATCCCCTCACGTTGTGCATTCAAGGAAAGCGATTTTCCATCTTCCGTACCACCTGCATCTTCAAATACCTTTTCTTTTTCAGAACCAAAGGTCATCTTTCAACGCGAAGCGCCGATTGAGATTATCGAATGGCTACCTGATAATCGACATTTGCTGATTCACGTTAGAAGTGTACCGCGCCAAAGTATCGAAGTGTTGGATACACAAACGGGCGACACGCGGGTGTATGCCGATGATTTGGAGAACGCGCGAAACGTTCATTGGCTGCCGAATGAGCAAGCGGTAATATACGCCGACCGCCAAACGGCAAAAATCAGCGGGATTGACCGGTATGGTATTTGGTTGAGTCGTGGAGCAGGCAAAATCCAATATATGTTGGATGATGCGGCGTTGACCGACCGGGAGAAAGCGGCAGCGGTATTGCCTGCGGAAGCGGCTGCGTGGTTCGGTGTGGTGCAATATCCGTTCAACCCCGAACAATGGCGGTATGAGAATTATGCCTATCCCGATATTTTGAAAAAATGGGATAAATTTCCATTTGGCGTTGTCGAAAATCGGCAACATACCAAAGCCATTGTGTATGGTCCCCCACGGTTATATTTGGTTGACCGAAAGACAAACGAATCTTGCGAAATAGATTTCGGGAGACCGCGATATGGGTTTTCGCCGCAGTGGAGCCCGGATGGACGATATTTAGCCATACTGACTGCTACAAATGACCCCGGCACGTTGATGGAACATAATGATTTGGTTATTGTAGATACGGTGAAAGGAGAGGTTTTCAAATCAAACTGGGCGTGGAGCCATACTTGGGATTTAGCGTGGTTTCCGGATTCCCGCCACTTGCTGATGTTGGGGTATCCGAGCGAAACGGTAGATAACCCTGCACAAAAACAACGTCTCAGGTTATTGGATGTAAAAACGGGAAATGTAAAAGATGTACTATCAGATTATGATTTCGGAGGGGCTAGTCAAACTGGTTTCCAACTAGCACTATCTTCAAATGGAAAATCTTTAATTATTTCATGTCCTACTGTTTCGGCGACATCAGCATTAGGCGTAGTAGATAGAATGTGTTTTATTTCTATTACGACACACTAAAATTGTGTAGGGGAGAATAATGAAATTAAAGATTTTGTTGACAATAACTATATCCATAGCGGCTTTAATGATAGTGTGGGGTTTATTTTATACATCGTCAAATGCAGTGAGTCCATTAAATAAATTGTTGATCAATTATGTACATCCGGTAGAAGTTACTGTTCAAATGCATGAGTTAAATTCAGATGGAAGTGCACGTATCACACGTTGCACCTCTGGCAGTACCAAATGGGGATGTACGGCATATTGCGACAACAATGACA
>CAYZQQ010000635.1:0-1547 GCA_964480075.1 uncultured Anaerolineaceae bacterium | reverse complement strand
CAATCCGTGTTATCTGTGTTCTATTTGGTTGCTTTTGAAAAGAGTCGCACATCAGATAATCTAGAATTTTTACAGCCGTCTCGCCCCAATTGTCGTGAGATTGCTTCAGCCCTGCGGTTTCGCAATGATACGGCTATATAGATTCTAATTTTAAGCATTAATTTATTGCAGTGCGCGACTGAACAGTAGCGTGCCACGGAGCAAGAGAGGTATCCAAATGCAAAACAATGTCAATGGCTATCAAAACATCGACGGTAGCCATTGGCTTCAAAAGATAATCTTTCACGCCAAGTTTTACCGCTTCAACGGTAGTTTCCACATTTGCACCGGCAGAGAGAATGACAACATCGGTAGCTGGAAAATCGCGGCGCAGATGCCGTATCAGTTGAATACCATCGGTATTTGGCATACTAATATCAAGCAATACCAGCGCGGGTGATACTTTTGACAGCACGGAAAACATCTGCCGCGCCGACGCCGCTTGGTCAACAATATAGCCTTTAAATTTGAGGGTGCGTGCCAGCGCAGTGCGAAAGGTCGCGTCCGGATCAGCCAGCAAAATCCTTTTGGGGGTTGGGGGTGACATAATGGATCCTCCCAAATACGGTTTTCAACCTGTTTACCCCCATTATAACATAAAAATGCCGCCAAAAAATTACAGTTTTATTGCAGTTTAGTTCGTAAATATATTCTTGGCAGGGTACAATCAAAAAAATAAGAAGATATTTAATTGAAATTTGTATTTCGAGATGCAAAAACGTAGCCGCGCCGCCGGATGGTGCGCAACAGCGGCGGCGGACCTTTTAACACGGGGAGTTTTGCCCGCAATCGGGACAAATACGGACGCACCAATTTTTGCGCGGCATCTTCCGTCAAGTTGCCATCCCCCACCAGCCGGAATGCCAATTGTCGTGCCGACAGTAGTTGATTGACATTTTCCATTAAATACTGCAGCAACACTGCTTCAGCATCGCTCAATCGGATAACATCGCTACTATTATCCACCATTACCAGTTTTTGCGTGTAATTGAAGGTCAGCGGAGAGATATACAATGAGTCTCCGTTATCACGGATGGACAATGCAACCGATGCCTTTTTCTCGTTATGTTCCGCCGTGCCATAAGTATCAATCACGCTGGCGATGGCATCCGCCAGCATATCGTGGTGGGTGCGTTCTGCATGCCGGGCAAGCAATTTTGCCACCGTGTCACACAGTGCCTGTGTTTTTACGGGCTTTTGCAAAAAGTCCACCGCATGCGATTTTACAGCAGCGATGGCGTTATCAACAGATGGATGCGCCGTGAGCACCACAATCAGCAAATGCGGCTGAATCTCGCGGGCGCGCCGCATTACGGTGACACCATCAATGCCGGGCGGCATATGCATATCCAGCACTATCAGGGTAAACGGCATGCTGCGCAACAAGTCCAACGCCGCTTCTCCGGAGGGCGCACCCATTACCATGTACCCCTGCAGCGACAATGCTTTCACCAGAGCGGTTCGCACCGCCGGTTCATCGTCCACCACCAATATACGATATTGAGCAT
>CAYZQQ010000634.1:0-1548 GCA_964480075.1 uncultured Anaerolineaceae bacterium | reverse complement strand
GCCGCTGCTGGTGCAATTCTGGCGGCAACTGCTGGCGATGGTCGGGGTAGCGGTGGCAGTGGATTTGCCACTGATAGTCTTTTTCGCGCGGCATCCCGATTTGCTGAACGCCCGCGCCGGCGCGGTTTCCATTTTCAACTCGGCGATGAACGGCGGCGATTTTTGGGGCGCGCTGTGGCGTACCACCGCCACGACGCTCGGCACATTTTTCGCTGTCACCGGCGACCCCAATTCGCTGGTGAACATTCCCGGCAAACCGGAACTTTCGGCGGGGTTGGCGGGGCTGTTCGCGGTGGGGGTGCTGATTGCCGTCGCGCGGAAATCGGCATATCGCCCGAAAACGCTGTTCGTTTTGCTGGCATGGGGCGTGATGCTGTTGCCTGCCATTCTCGCGCCGGAAGGCGCGCCCCATCACTTGCGGCTCATCGGCACGGCGTCGCTGACATATATTCTGGTGGCGATGGGGCTGGGGGTTGCCGGCAATTGGCTGGCGCGGCGAATCCATATCGCCCCGTTGCCGGTGGTGTCGGCGCTGGCGATACTGATTTTTGGCGCGACCGGGGTGCAAACCACTCGCGATTATTTTTTCCAATGGGCGAACGATGTTGACCACACGATGGATTTTGATGTGTATGCCGCCAAATTGGCGGCGACCATCGCCGCGAATGATGACCCGCTGACCCGATATGTCATTCCCATGGATTTGCGTGCCGGGCACGAAGCGCGGCACTATTCACTTGATTTCTATTTTGCGGGCGAGCCGCCATATCGCTATCTGCCGGTGGATGAAAACACGCTGGCGCAGTCGCTCACCGAATCGGCGCGGGGGAAATTTACCCTGAAGGTGGTACGCTGGACGCAGGACAAGCATCGGGAGGCGGACGCGAAGGGGCTGGTGACATTTTTGCTGGCAACGGCGAACGCCGTGCCGGTGGCAACCGACCCGTCGCGGGTGTATACCATCGAAACGTACCGTTTGCCGGATGAAAATACCGCATTCGCTTTCCCAAAAATTGAAACGTCGGTCGGAGCGACACTTGATGGGATGATTCAAGTGCGCCGCAGTTGGACGGCAACTCAGCCGACGGCATCGGGAGCAATAGCGGTCGCGGCAACTTTCGCGCCGATTGCGCCCATTGCGGATGATTTGAAAGCCAGTGTGCGGCTGGTCGCGGCGGACGGGTCGGTGGTGGTGCAGAAAGACCGTCTGCTGCTACACAACTGGCATCAACCCACATCGCTGTGGCCCCCCGAAGAAGTGAATGAGTATTACCTGCTGCCGCTCCCCGCCGATGCGCCGCCCGGCGATTATTCGGTGCGGCTGGTGGTCTATCGCCCCGATACGCTCGCCCCGCTGACCGACAACGGGCAGGTAGAAATACAACTCGGTCGATTCAACTTTGGGAAAAAGTAAAAACCGGCGCTGCCACGACGCCGGTGGGCTTTCGATAGAAAGCAGGGGGGGTACGGGGGCACACCCCCGACTTGCTCCCAAAAAGTAAAAACCGGCGCTGCCACGACGCCGGTGGGCTTTCGATAGAAAGCAGG
>CAYZQQ010000633.1:0-1554 GCA_964480075.1 uncultured Anaerolineaceae bacterium | reverse complement strand
GCAATCGTGATGGCATCTCCATTTAGATCATCGTCATTATCGCGCACTGAAAAAGTGTTGGAACTATCTTCGAGTACCGTCGGGAAATCATTGACGGCAATCGGCGCAACATTATTCACGGTCAACACGGTAGAAGCCGCCACGGGCGCAACCACTTCGGTGGTGGTCACGGACGCTGTATTTTCGATGACCGTGCCGCCCGCCAACCCGGTGCTGACCGTCACCGGGAAGGTGAAGGTGATTGTTTCTCCGCCGGAAAGCGCGATGCCGCTTCCGAGTGTCGGCAGGGTTCCCGCCGAGCCGCTCGCGCCGGTGACGGCGATGGGTCCCACAAAATTAATGCCCGCCGGAAGGGTATCACGCAGCAACCCGTTGCTGATATTCACATTCCCGCTGGATGCCAAATTGACCGCCGCAGTATAAGTGATGGTCTGTGTCGGGTCGGCGGTGGTATCGTCCACAGATTTCTGTATGGTCAGCCAGATGCCGTTATATTCCACCGCGCCGAGGGTGCATGCCCCCACCCGCAGATAGCCGCGCTGGTCATCGGTGGCGCTGGCGGCCGGATTGCACCCGTTCACCCCCACCGGAATGGCGTCAATCGCGGGGCTGCCCGTCAACGGCATGTGCGATAACGTTTCGCCGCCATTGTCAGCCATCGCCGCCAATTGCGGGTCGCTGCCGGTGATGTCGCCGGTCGAAACAAAGGACGCGCAATTCCCCACCGCCTCCACCAAATTGTATCCCTGTGATATTGGCGGGATGAACAAATAATCGCAATCATTCGCGCCGTTTTTGTCGGTATTGTTGGCAATCAAACTGTTTTTTACGGTGACACTGCCCAGCACTTCCACCCCTCCGCCCGAAAAATTGGTGGCGGAATTGTTCACAACCGTGACAAACGAAAGGCTCATCACGCTGGAATCGGCATTCACCAGCCCGCCGCCGGATGCATTGGCGGTGTTTGCGCTGATAGTGGAATTGATGACGGTTGCCGTTGCAGAGTTGCCCACACTGGCAATGCCGCCGCCGCGCCCGCTGGAACCGAGTGCGCTGTTGCCATAAATCGCGCTGTGGGTGACAGTCAGCGTGCCGGTATTGAAAATGCCGCCGCCCTGAGTTGCCACGCCGCCGGTGATACTGTTCGCCGTCACCGCCACCCCATCGAGCGTCAGTGTGCCCGCGTTGGCAATCCCCGCGCCATCGCCGGTGGCAATCTGCCCATCGCGGATGGTCATCCCGCTGATGGCAACTGTGCCGCCGGTGATGTTGAACACCCGCGAAGCGTTCCCCCCGCTGACGGTCAACCGGCTCGCGCCGGGACCCGCAATTGAAATATCGGTGCTGATGGAAAGCTCTGTGCCGGAGAGGGCAATGGTTTGCCCGATGAGAGAGGAGGAGAAGCGGATGGTATCACTGCCACTGCCGGGTGAACAATCGCCGCCGGAGGTGTCGCTGTCGGCATTGGCATTCGTCACCGCCTCGCGGAGGGTGCAGTTGCCATCGCCGGACGTGGTGGTATCCAAATTGCTATTGACGGTAATCTCCGGCGGG
>CAYZQQ010000632.1:0-1555 GCA_964480075.1 uncultured Anaerolineaceae bacterium | reverse complement strand
TTCGGTTATTCTGTTGATGCCAGTTCCATTTTTGCTCCAACATGTGTGTCCCCATACCGATGTTATAGCGATAGTCATACTTTACCTGCTGCCGGGTCTCGTCATTGAATTGAGCGGTAGGCGCAACGCAATCCATTCCACTGTTGATTTGCATTATTCCCCAGTCGCAACCACTTTCACTGGCAAATGGGGTGTTGTCAGCATTGCACTGTGTCCACCGGCTTTCCTGTGCCCCCATTGCTTTCAGAATTATCGGCGGAATGTATTTGTCTGCACTAACATCCGCCAGTGGTGTGGCATAATCGTGGACAATATCATTATGCGCTGCGTCACAATAAGTAAAAGCAATATCAACATTGGTGGGTTGCACGCAACTCAACGTAGGCGTAGCTGTTCCGCCTTGAGCAACAACGGTATTGTGTTTTGGCAAGAGCAAAAGGTTCAAACCGGACAAGAGTAGGAATATCACAATGACAGGCAAGTACGTTTTCTTTACCCTCATCGCGCAACTCCCTTTCTGTCATCCAGCCACCCGATGAAACGCAAAGACTGCACTGAATCAAATGTAATATTATAAACATCTTGTTCTTTACCCTTAAGATAGATCAAGACACGACGGAATCTGTTTCCGGGAAAATCATCTAAACTTCTTCGTGCAGCTATGATGATTTGACCATCCGGCGACCAAGAAATCGGTCGGTAGTAATAACCCTTTGGGATAGGAATAACAGTAGGGGGCTTTGATTTATCCCACGTGTCTACACGGAATTCAATTTGGTCTTTACCAACAGGGATATTATACAATATGGCGCTACTATCCGGTGACCAGATAGGATTAACTTGATACCACTTGAATGCAAAATCTCCCCGGGCTATACCCGCTGCCAAACCTCGTGAGGCTGATTTATCGGCTAAACTGATGGTATAGAGTGAACGAGTTTCTCTTTTTTCATCTCTCAACGTATATAAAAATTTCGTGCTGTCCGGCGATAATTTGCCGTTGCCGACAAGCACATCGCCGGTAGGTGCGAACATTTCGATTGCCGGACTCTTCCCGTCAACCTGAACCTGCCACATTTCGCCATTAAATGAATAGTATAACCTCGTGTCATCACCCGACCACCCGTAAATAAAGCCGTCCGTAGATTCTACCGTCGCCAGCGGATTGGTTTTCCATGTCTTTGTATCAGCCAGCCAAATTTCAGTTTTACTTGCGGTTCTATCCGGTGATGTGAATGTCTGTTTGAGATATGCCAACCATTGACCGTTGTGTGACCATTTCACATTATACTCCGTGCCCCAGCCAAATACCGGACGGTCAATAATCCGGTCGCCTGAACCATCGCTGTTCATCACCCCCAACGTACCTTCCCACACCGATTTACCGGGGAGAATGTATGCTATTCGTGTACCGTCGGGAGAAATGTACCCGCCCGGTAAATCTATGCGACCGAAAGAAAGTTTCTTGATGATTTGCACATGGGTCAAATCATCGACATTTGCCTCCCAAACAACAGATGTGACCTCCCAGACCTGCGGCCAGTGTACGGACAGG
>CAYZQQ010000631.1:0-1557 GCA_964480075.1 uncultured Anaerolineaceae bacterium | reverse complement strand
TGTTATCGGCTATTTGCTGGTGGTGTTTATCTGTGGCGCGGGGTTGTTCGTGACGCTCAGCGCTGCATCCAGCCATATTGCGCTGAAATCACCCCAGCCGCAGGTGTTCATCGGCACGTTCACCACTGCCAACGATGCGGGGATGGCGGCGGGTCCGCTGCTGGTGTATGCGCTGGCAGACGTGACCGGACTGTCGCCGGTATATTTGGGTGTGCTGGCGCTGACGCTCGTTTCGGTGGGGCGTTTCTGGCAGGTTACGGGCGCAGATTTGCGGGGATGACCACTGCGTTTTCGCCGCTGGTATCGTTTGCCAGCGGCAAGCGTTCCAGCGTATCCAGCCGGTACAATCCGATGGCGAGCCGATAGTCGCCGGGAGGCAGGTCGGCGGGCAGGATGAGCGATACCGGGTCGGCGATGGTTTCGCCGGTGTGCCACAGCCGGGTCGGATACGTGCCATTTAGCGGCTGACGGTCCCATTGTTGTATATTGGCGTTCTCGGCATTGCGCAGATGAATGAAAATCGTGTAATCGGTGGAAATCGGTGCGAGAGCTTTCCAGAATAGGGTTAATTGCGGCGGTTGAACATCGGCATTGATGGTATAGCCTGTCAGCTGAATGATGCCGCCAAAATCGGCGTTTAGCGCGGTGTCGGGTGCGGATGGTATCGGTACACGGTTTGTACGGGTGCGGTACACCAGCGCGCCATCTTCCGACCATACTTTTTCCATTTGAGTGTTCAATAGGGTGAGCCAATCCCCGCCAAAAAAGCCGAAATTGGTCAACCGCTGGTCGTCCGCGATGAACCACACCCGCGCATCCCCGTTCAGAATGCGATTAAAATCGGTGGGGGTAGAAAGCCATGGCGCGCCAAGCCAGCGGTCAACGGGCGCAGATTTGCGGTTCAGCAAAAATTGGTCGGCATCCCGCTGCTGGGCAAAATAATCAACGCGCGGCAGATAGAGTGCGGCGGCGGTGGGGTTCACAGTGACAACGATGTCTGTCGGTTGCCATTGGGTGGATACAAATTGCATGGCGCGGTCATACGGCGGTTCGGGGGTAAAATATGCGATGGAACCGTCTTTCCACGCGCCGGGAAGTTGCAACGCTATCGCAATCAGCGCGACGGCAAACGGGGCATGGCGGGTGAGTCGCGATAATTTTTCGCCGAGAATTGACACGGAGGCTGCCGCCAGCAGATAAAAGAGCGGCAATCCCATTACCACATAGCGCGGATTGCGACGGAACGGTTCCAGCAGGGTTATCATTTCGACGATGGTCAATCCGAAAACCAGCCACAAAAACAGATATGCCAGCGACTCATGGGACACGGCAGATTTTGTTCGCTGCTGCAAGAAACTAAATCCCGCGAACCCTGCGCCGAGTATGGCGATGACCGTGAGCCATAGGTGATGCGGCACGCCAAATTGCCGCGCCAAAAAACTGGTGGCGCTGGCGCCGTCAAGTGCAATGCCGATTTGGTATGACAGGGTGTGCCACAGTTCGATGAGCGGATTGCCGGTGGCGGCGTCGTCAAGGTAGAACGGAGGTCAGGAAAAA
>CAYZQQ010000630.1:0-1562 GCA_964480075.1 uncultured Anaerolineaceae bacterium | reverse complement strand
TGTACGAATTTCGTTTTGACAGCAGCTCGGTGAGTCGCACCAAACGCCAATTGCAGTTGGCATATCGGCAACTGGCGTTAAAACTTGCTCACCAGCGCCGAAACGGGTTGCCCGAAGACCCCGTTCCCAGCGATATGCTGGCGGTGTTCACACCGGAACCGCGCCGACTGTTGGGAGATGCCCGGCGAACGAGTTATCTGTATTACGCGGCGGGGCAAACGGCAGCGGCGACAACTATGCTCAAACAAGCTTATGCGCTGGGTGAACAGCAATCGCCGGAAAGCATCGCGTGGGATGCATGGGCATTTTCGCAGGCGCGCGTGCTGGCGCATTTGCGCGTCGATGCAGCCTCCGGCGAGAAATTTATTCGCTGGGTATTTGACACGCTGCCACTTTTGGACAGCCGGAAAACTGCCGGACGAACGATTAGCCGGTTTTACGCCGACCGGGCATTTTGGGCATACAACCATGGCGCTCTCAGCGAAGTTTTGCCGAATGTATGGCACACCCTCCGCCACAACTGGCGTTGGATGCAAAACACGGGGCTGTGGTCTATTTTGTGGCGGGCGCTGTTCCGGCGCACCATCACCCGCACGGCAAAATAAAGGAGGAAGAAATTTTTTTCGGAGCAACTAACGCTAAATTAAAAAAACAATTTCAGCGCGGCGCAGCCGGCAGCGCAATGGCGCTCATTGGATTGCTGGCGATGGCATGTGCCGGCACAACGCCGGTGGCAACTGTGGTTGCCATTCCAGCGACACACACCGCCACTGCCAAACCAACCGCAACGGCGACAGACACCGTAACATCCGTGCCATCTCCCGCTACCGCCACGCCGTCGCCACTTCCGCCGACCGACACCGCCACCGCGACCGCGACGCCAGCCCCGACACCGACTACCATCGCCGCTGCCACAAACACGCCGGTACCGCCGACAGCAACACCGTTACCGGCGGGAGCTGCGCGGGTGATTGACCATCGTGCGGTGGAAAAATTCAATCGCATCCCCGATGCATATATTCAAGCCGCGCGTGAAATTCGCTGGCTGCACCGGGGCGCATCGGTAGGCGTGAATATTGCTGCCACAATCAATCAGGATGGCGGGCGTGCGTCGAGCGGGTTAAATTGTTTGGGATGGACGGATTTGGGCGCACCGCCGGATGGCGGCAGACCCAAAAGCTGTGGCTGTCCGCAGGGCGATTTGCCGAATCGGTGGCAAAATATTTGCCGTAACGAAACGCATTTTCTGCCGATTGGTGCAGAATATACCCGCGAAAATTGGCAATTTGAAGTGCACCCATACCGAATTACATCCGATAATTTACAGCAAATTCGCAATATGAACCCCGGCTGGCAAAACAAAGAAAACTATTTTATCCAACGGGTTGATACCCTCGCCCCCGATGAGCGATTTGATTTTGTGAGTTTTCAAATGGGATATGTGGAAGGTCCATCCATCAATAAACAATTTTTTACCAACACCGATGATGTTTTTCGCAGTGACGGCGCGCCCAATTATGATGACCGGCAGCCGGGGGTGGCAAATTTAGAAACGTTGGATG
>CAYZQQ010000629.1:0-1566 GCA_964480075.1 uncultured Anaerolineaceae bacterium | reverse complement strand
GCGCTTGAAATCCAACTTGACAAATTGAAACTTCCCTTAACCTGTCACGAATGGGCAGGTATATTTGATGCACTGCCGTGGCGGCGGTGACATACGTTTTGCCATCAATACCAAGATAAGTATTGAGCATTATTTTTGTGCCGGCTGCCACACCGACACGTGGTGTCCCCCCCAATAGCGAGACCTCCACATCAATGATATGATCCGAATAATAATCTTTCCCCTCCACCCGCCAGGCGTTCCAGTCGTCGCCTCAATATTCGGTTGACCGTCCAGCGCACCAATCACGGTATCCAACCCGGCATCGGGCGCGATGTGCGTTTTCATCCCGGTGGCGACCGCCATTTGGCTCCCGCCGCCCGGCAGGCGCTCGACACGACCTTCACCGGAATCAGCCAGTTCATCCGCCAGCGCTGGGAATGCGGCACCCGTAGCCGCAATTTCGTGAATGCGTGGCGCGATTAGCCTCAAAATTTGAGCAATTCTTGCCGCGCAAGTTCCCATTAATCCATTCCTATCCGTTACAAAAACAGTATATACTGTCCGGCGCCATAAAGTCACAGGATTTTACGGGAATCCGTGATACTTTATGCCGCGTTTGAGTATAACAAAATCACTGGCTGCGGGTGAGCGCCATTTGACGCGATTTTCATCGGGCAATATGCCGAGTCCCCTGAAAAAAGGGGTAAGAAATGAACCACAGAGACGCAGAGGCACAGAGAAGAATAAGGTTTGAGAGCCGGATAGTCGGCGATATCTGCGATTTTCCGAGCAAATTGGACATCAAACCCGAAAACTTTAAATTCTCCGCTTCTCTGTGCCTCTGCGGTGAAAAATCGACCTTTTTTCAGGCGAGTCATATGCTTGTAGTTTGAACAAAAATTGGGGTTTGACATTCCACCCGCTGGAAGGTGTATAGTATCAGCATGTCAAAAATTTATCGGAGGCAACACATTGAACATCAATCTCTTTTTTGCATTTTCTGCAGGGGCGATTGCCACCATCAATCCGTGCGGCTGGGCGATGCTGCCCTCGTTCATCTCATATTATTTGGGGTCGGATACGGCTGAATTTGACCGGAAACCCGCGCTTGACCGCGCCACGGAAGGCATTGTGATGGGCTTGCTGATAACCGCCGGGTTTCTGTTGATTTTCGGCGTGGCAGCGGTCATCATCTCGGTGGGGTTGCAGGTGATTGTGCAATTTATGCCGCTGGCGGCATTTATTGTCGGCGTGTTGCTGTTTCTGTTGGGCTGGTGGCTGTTGTTCGGAAAATCACTGCCGGTGCATCGTTTCATCCCCAATGTGGAATTGGATGTGCGCGCCCGCAACAAAAAGTCGGTGTTTCTGTATGGCGTGGGCTATGGCATCACGTCATTGAGTTGCACCCTGCCGATTTTTCTGGTGGTGGTCAGCACCGGTTTAACTATCAGTGGCGTGCTGGAAGGGGCAATTATGTTTCTGGCTTACGCCGCCGGCATCGCGCTAGTGCTAATGAGCGTTGCCATCAGCGCAGCGCTATTTAAAGGAACGCTGGCGCAAAAAGTGCGCCCCGTACTGCCGTAT
>CAYZQQ010000628.1:0-1573 GCA_964480075.1 uncultured Anaerolineaceae bacterium | reverse complement strand
GAAATAATCGGGGCGCGATTCTTCCCAGTGCGCCCCCGTCGCGCTGACAATGGCTTCGCCGGTGATGTCGCTGATGAGCGTTGCGGCGCGGTCGGGATTTTTCGGTTCCAGCAGCCCGAACGCCATCGCCAGATACGCTTTGCCGAAGGTGTCCAGTTTTTCCCGCTGGTCGAACAGCGCCACCGTGCGCCCCAAATCGCCGTTGCCCGCTTCCGCCAGCACATACAGCATGAACGCCTGCCGGTTCGCCTGCCAATTCGATTGCACATCTTTCGGGCTTTCCAGATGGTTCAACAAGAATTTTGCGCCGCGTTTGATGACTGCCGCTTCCACGGCGAAATCGGCTTTTTGCGCCTCGACCATCCCCAGCAACACATAGGCGGTGATGTTGGGATTGCTTTTGTCTGCCGACCACCAGCCCCAGCCGCCGTTGGTGTTTTGGCGGGCGTACAATTTTTGCAGTCCCACCGACACCAGTTGCGGCAGCCGCGCGCCCAGTTCGGGATTGTCCAGCCCCAATTGTTGATAGGCGCGATAGGTGACCACGTTTGGCAGGAATCGGCTGACGACCTGCTCGGTGCATTCATAAGGATAGTGTTCCAGATATGTCAGCCCGTTCCGCATACCGGCGGCGAGACTCGGTTCCAGCGTGACGGTGAGTTGCCCCTGCGTGGGGTCGAAGCGTTGCGGCAAAGCGATGCCTTCCAGCCGCGCCCCGTCCGAATCGAGTACCCCCGCCGTGCCAACCGTTTCCGGGGTGCTGTGGCGATAAACCGGCAGGGTGATTTCCACCGCGTCTTCAAACCCGCCGCCTTTTGCCCCAAAGCGGAGGACGGCTTCATCTGCCAGCCCGATTTTCACCGGATACAGCACGGTCGCCGTATCACCCGCGCCGATGGTCAGCGTGCCGGCGGCGGGCGCGTCCATCAATTCCGCGCCGGTAGCATCGAAAAGGGTGTCCACGGTCAGGGCGTTTTGGGTATTGTTTTGCACAATCATCTTCAATTGCGCCTCATCGCCGACCACGAAAAAGCGCGGGGCAACGGGGCGCACCAGCAACGGTTTGGCGCTGACAATTTCGATGGAATCATCGCCGACCAGCGTGTCTTTTGAAATCCCCCGCGCGGTCAGCACCCAGGTGGTCAGGTTATCCGGCAGTTTCACCGCCACCGAACCGTGTCCATCGGCATTGGTGGAAAAGTCTGCCAGCCAGAAGGCGGTGTCTTTAAATTCGCCGCGCACGGTCTCGAATGCCTGCTCGAACCCGCCGCCGCCCCCGCCTTTGGCTTCGCTGGCGACGGTGGCGTTCAACTGTTCCGCCGAAAGGGTCAGCCCGGCGGCAGTGCTGACGCCCAGCCCGCGCTCGCGCCAGAAGCGGTCGAGCAGTGAGCCGCCATTATCCGGCGCGAGAGTCAGAATGGCTTTGTCCACCACCGCCAGCGAAAATTCGGCTGCCACCGGGTTGCCGTGCGCGTCCGTGGCGGTGAGACCGTAGGTCACCGTGTCGCCGGGCAAATAATTGTCGCGGTCGGCTTTCAGGGTGATGTTGATTTCTTTTTCCGATACGTCAATC
>CAYZQQ010000627.1:0-1573 GCA_964480075.1 uncultured Anaerolineaceae bacterium | reverse complement strand
AATAGCGCCACTGCGCGCCGAGCCAGCGCTGGTATAACGTCACATTTGCCCCGGCGTGCCCGCGCAGGTACGCTGAAACTTCCACCGCGCCGTAATATGCGCCGTGATCGCCGCCGATGGGATACGCACCCCGCATGGCGGTTGCTGTGGCGGGGAACATCAGCACGGCAGCAAATATGGAAACCGCGAAAATATAGAACGCAGATGACGCAGATTGAACGGATTGACGCAGATATTTTTCGGAGAAATCCGTTAAAATCTGTGGTATCCGTACCATCCGTGCGCGATTGATTTTCAAATCCAGCGGGATGAAAATCACCCGCGCGGCGAGCAGTGCCAGCAGCGGCATCAATCCGAGCATATAGCGGTCCCAAATTTGGAAGGTGAATACGGCGTGCAACAGCACAAATCCCGCCGAAAACCCCGCCAGCAGCCAGTCGGTCAGCGCGTGCCGTCGCCAGCGAGATAGCGCCAGCAGCAGGGTCAGCCCCGCCGCAAATGCGATATTCAGTGCGGGGGTGGCGGTGGCAAATCCCAGCAGATGCAGAAACCCCGTCAGCCGGTCGCTGAAATGCCCGGCGGTGAGCGTCACCCCGCCATAACTCAGCGATGATTGCAGCCAAAAACCGGGGCGATAGGCTCGATTCGCATCCCACACCAGCGGCAGCGCCAGCCCAACTGCCAATGCGAGTAGAAACATAGCGATATTTTTTTTATCCACGGATGTCCACAGATTTTCACGGATGAATTTTGAAAATCTCATTTGTGTCCATCTGTGTGTATCTGTGGACTTTGGGTAAATCAAAAATGCCAGCACCAACGGCAAGAAGAAAATCCCCTGCTGTTTGGTCGCCACGGCGAGCGACAGCCACACCCCCGCCCACACCGATTTGCCACGCACCGCCGCCAGCAGCGATGCCATCACCAGCGCCACCATCACCGGGTCGGTGAGAATGGTGGGCGCAAACGATACTGCAAACGGCGACAGCGCCAGCAGCAGCGCGGCAACCCACCCCACCGCCGGGCGATATAACTCGCTGCCCAACCGAAACACCAGCCACAGCGTCGCCGCATGTGCCGCCAGCGATGGCATTCGCGCCACAATATCGTTCACCTCAAAAATTTTGAAAAACAGCGCCAGCGTGTAAATGAACAGTGGCGGTTTGTCCACCGGCACAGTGTTCAGCATAGGGTCAATGCCACTGCTGATGAGCCGCGCCCAATGGGCATACAGCGCCTCATCGTGGTGCAGGGGGGACGAGAGCAGTGGAAGCGGCAGGAGAATCGCAATGAAAAATGAAAAATGAAAAATGAAAAATGGATTGCGAAATGATAAAATTTTGTCTTTTGCTGTCAGTGGTTTTCCCATCCGAAATTTTGCACTTTGCATTTTGAGTTTTGAACTGTTTTACTCCAGCAATCGGGCGTTAATTTCTTGCACGTGCTGCATGTACGCCGATAAATCCGCTTGCAATTGCGCTACATCATCGCCATAATGCAGACGCCGCGCCAAAAATGCAAATTCCTCACTTTCGGCGGGTGGAACAGTCAAATCTTTGGCATTGCCGTGAAC
>CAYZQQ010000626.1:0-1578 GCA_964480075.1 uncultured Anaerolineaceae bacterium | reverse complement strand
CGGGCGTATCGTCCAAAAACCCAAGCGGCGATGGCATTCGGGTTTGCCAGTGCGCCTTCAAATTCGCCGCGCAGCCATTTTTCGCGGTTGATGGTGCGGGCGCGTCCCGTTTCTTCCACCCCGATATGGTTGTTGTGCGACCCGACCAAACTGTGAGCATAAATGCCCGGCACGCCCGCCAGCGACAACATAATTGCTTGCGAAACCGTAAATCGCGCCACCTGAATTTCCTGCGGTTCATTGCTGTGCGGGTCAGACAGAGCATCAAACAGGGTGATATTTAACTCGTATGGACTTTGACTGCCATCGGGATTGGTTTTGTGGCTGACCAGCCCGCCGTGTGCCAGCGTTTTTTGCACCAGCGCGTCAATTTCGGCATCGGTTAAAATGCCTTTGGCGGGGATTATGCCAATTCCGTCGTGTGAGGCGATGAAATTGAAATAGCAGGTTTCGGCGCCGGGGGCGGTTAGCGATGCCGCCCAGCGGCTCAGTGTTTCGGCGTTGCCGGTGTGCAGGGTATGGAGAATTAACGGCGGCAGCGAAAAATTATACACCAGTTGGGCTTCGTTGTGCCCATCCCCAAAATAGCTGATGTTCTCGGCGTGCGGCACATTGGTTTCGGTGATGAGAATGACGTGCGGGGCAACGGCATCGAGCACAGCGCGCATCAGTTGGATGACGTGATGCGTTTGCGGCAGATGGATGCACGATGTACCGATTTCTTTCCACAGATAGCCGACAGCATCCAGCCGGATGAATTCTGCGCCGTGAGCGATATATGTCAGCAATACGTTCAGAATATCGAGCAACACTGCCGGGTTGCTGTAGTTCAAATCAACTTGGTCGGCGCTGAAGGTTGTCCATACATATTTTGTGCCGGTGGCGGTTTCAAACGGTGTGAGCAGCGGATGGGTGCGCGGACGGGTGACGCTGCTCAAATCGGTGTTCGGGTTGATGGTGATAAAATAGTCGGTGTATGGCGGCTCGTCGCGCAGAAAACCTTGAAACCAGTTGCTTTTTACCGAAATATGGTTGATGACCGCATCAAACATCAACCGGAAATTTTTGCGGATGGCGCTGACGTTCTCCCATGTGCCCATCGCCGGATTTACCGCCAGATAATCGATGATAGAGAAGCCGTCATCGGATGAATAAGGGTAAAACGGCAACAGATGCACGCTGCTGATGACGCCCGTCAGATGTTCGCCGAGCACGTCTGCCAGCGTTTGCAGGGTGGCTTCGCCCGGCGCTTGAATTTGGTCGCCATAAGTAATGAGAATAGAGTCTTTTTCCGAAAGAGTCTGTGGACGCTGTGCGGCGAAAAAATCAGGATAACGGTGGGCAAATTTAGCGAGTTCTGCATTGAGCGATAGAAAAATTTGGGGAGCGGCATCGCCATAAAGGGTTTGCAGGTGTAATTGTATGGCTTCCGCCAATTTTTTCGGTAGCGAAAATGAAGGTGCATGAAGCATAGTAGATATTTTTAGCCTTTTACGCCGCCCGCCGAAAGCCCTTCGGAGAGGTAGCGTTGCAATCCGAAAAACAGAATGACGATGGGCAGGGTCATCACGGTGGAGG
>CAYZQQ010000625.1:0-1581 GCA_964480075.1 uncultured Anaerolineaceae bacterium | reverse complement strand
GTTTCGGGAGAAATCGTCCATTGCCGCCCATTGAAATCCAGTGTCAGCGGTGCGGCGAGCATATCAGTAAGTTTTTCTTTGGCGGGGTCAACCACGGTGATGGCGGGGTCGGTGGTGTGTGTCACCAGCGCAATCGGCTGAGAAGAGCGCGTTAAGATTGATTGCCGAATGAGCGTTCGATTGGCGGCGGTATCGACCGCATACCCCTGTTGCGGCGCAACAGCTTTCACCTGCGTGCCCGTCAGCGTGAGCCGGGCATCCTTCGCCGGTCGATTGAGTTGCTGCGATAGCTGATACAGCACATTGTTGGCGGGACCGGTATCAAATGTGATGATGGGAATAATGGATACCGGCTGGCTGAGTGCGCGCACCTGTACCCGAACATCGCGGGCAAGATTTCCTTGTCGTCCCACCGCAAAGGCATTGTTTACCGTGTGGTCAACATCCACCCGCGCCCCCAGTTGTGCGGCGGTAAAATTGAAGGTTCCCCGGTCGGTGACCAATGTAAGGGGTTGGTTCAGCAAATTGGCGGCTTGGTCTGCCACCAACCGGCGCACTTCAACCGGCGTGAGCTGCCCCGCCTCCACACCGCCAATTTGAACACCCAGATATACGCGATGTAAAAAATATACCTGATATGTCAGTACGCCAAAAATCAGCACCACCAGCATACTGCTCATAAAAATGATGAGCGCCAATAATATGCGGGGGACAACAATATTTGTTATTTTTCGCGGATATATCTGCGCCGCAGAATCCATAAAACGCCCCTAAAGATGACATAAGTATTGTAGCAGGTTTGCCAACAGATGTAAAACCACTCCCGTGGGAAAACAATTTGGGGTGTTTCGTTTTCTATTGCTTTGTGCTATCATATAGTGGATAGGAAATGAATTTCTACCCTTAATTTTACCGTTTGGATTAATCTATGAAAGCTGTTGTGATGGCTGGTGGCTCCGGGTCGCGGTTGCGCCCGATTACCATCGAACGCCCCAAACCGATGATAACCGTGGTCAACAAACCGGTACTCGCGCACATTTTAGACCTGCTCAAGCGCAATGGTATCACCGACGTAATTATTACCGTTCAATATTTAGCCAGCATGATTCAGGATTATTTTGGCGATGGCAGTAATTTAGGAATGACGTTGACTTATGTTGCCGAAGAAAATCCGCTTGGGACAGCGGGCGGGGTAAAAAACGTGCAGCCGTTGCTTGATGATACATTTCTGGTCATCAGCGGCGACGCCATTACCGATTTCGACCTGAAAAAAATTATTGCCTCCCACCGGGCAAAAAATGCCAAAGTCACCATCACCCTCTATCGCGTGCCCAACCCACTGGAATACGGAGTCATCATCACGAATGGCAATGGGTATGTCACCCAATTTTTAGAAAAACCCACATGGGGTGAAGTTATTTCTGACAGTGTAAACACGGGGTTATATGTGATAGAGCCCGATGTGCTGGATTTAATTCCCCCCAACACCCCCTACGATTTTTCAAAACAGCTCTTTCCGAATCTATTAAAAAAGAAACTGCCCGTTTCCGGGTATGTCGCCGAGGGCTATTGGTGCGATAT
>CAYZQQ010000624.1:0-1582 GCA_964480075.1 uncultured Anaerolineaceae bacterium | reverse complement strand
GGTGAAAGGGTTCGCCGATAACGTGATGCCGAAGGATTTTGGCAAACAGCTCACGCCCCGGCAATTGAATGATCTGATTACCTATTTAATGACGCTGAAATAATATATGGCACACAAAAAGGTCGCATCACAATGATGCGACCTTTTTTTTGTTTCTCAAGTGATTATGCTGTGGTGTGCCACAATTTCCACAGTTTTTGTAGGGTTTCTTCCAAGCGATTGCCAAGCGTATCACCGCGCGGGGTGGTCACATCGTCCCCATTCTCGAATACCACATACGGCACGCGATGCCCGCGCACCGTGATATATTCCGGGTCGGCGGCAGAAACTTCTTCCCAATCGACATACCGATACAACTTTTCTAGTTTTTCATCGGGCAGTCCATGCTCTAAAATGCTGTCCGGGCGGTCGGGGTTGAACCGCGCTCGATTCTTTCGCAACGATTCTTCATACGATACATTGACATACACAATCGCGGCGTTTTTCAGTAAATCGTCGCTCAAATGCTGAAAAGCTTCTGCGTATCCGCCGTGGGTTTTGCCGCGCGAAAATTCGACGATGGTAGTGTAATGTTGATGATATGCCGGGTCGCGCAAGCGTTTGCTGTATGCCAGCGAAATCCGCTTGATGAGCACGTGCCAAAAGTAGTCTTCCAAAAAATATCGGTCAACCGTCGAATGTAATCGCGGCTTGCCCATTTTTTCCAAAATATAATCTTCTTCAAACCATGTCCAGAGCATCGGAAAATCATCAATCTGCTCAAAATTGCTAATGTGGAAACGGCGCAAGCGTGTATCCGGCTCACTTTTTTTCAAATAGTCGATGATTTCACTTTTTCCGGCGGCGGGGCGCGCCAATAACAGAATCACATTGAATGTGTTGGGTGTGGACATTTCAACCTCCTTGTTTGAAAACAGTATAACCCTGTCGCTTCTCTCAGACAATTGTGTGGATTTTTATAGCAGGGCGCGCTTGTGCTATAATGGACGCTCAACGTTATTGCCTTTGGAGGCTTGTATGCATCAGGTGTTTCGATTGGGGTGGTTGGCAGCGTTGCTGTCAATGGTAATTATTCTGTCAGCATGCGCCACCACCGAAGCCAGTAATAACCCGGCAACGGCTGTGTCAACTCCGGTAGTGGTCGTATTTGCCACAGAATTGCCTGCGACCGCCACCTCTGTCCTGCCAACAAATACCCCGTTGCCCACTCCAAAACCGTTGCCCACCGCCACCCCCGTCCCCACAGTTTCTCCCACCCCCACCGGCATTCGGCGCGGCAAAAACGAAAATCCGCTGACCGGCTTGCCCGTTGACCCGCAGGTGTTCACCCGCCAACCGCTGCATGTGCGCATCGGGAATGATGCTGTTGCCCGCCCGCAAATTGGATTGTTGCAGGCAGATGTGGTGTATGAAGAATTGGTCGAATGGTATATGACCCGGTTTACGGCGGTTTTTTACGGCAACGCGCCCAAAATGGTCGCGCCGATTCGGAGCGCGCGGCTCATCAACACCCAGCTCACCCAACAGTATGATGCCGCGCTGGTCAACTCCGGCGCCAGCGACCCCGTGCGCTGGCAGCTTT
>CAYZQQ010000623.1:0-1591 GCA_964480075.1 uncultured Anaerolineaceae bacterium | reverse complement strand
AGACTCCCGCCTTGCGCCTGCCGCAATCCGGCGCGGACAGGTTTTAGCGCAGTGCCCAGCGATGCCTGTTCGTCCATTTCGCTGACCGATTTCAACCCGACGGGACCCTTTCCATCGGCGATGAGTTGCGCCAAACTGTACACCAGCGACCGTTTGCCGACGCCGGTTGCCCCCACCAAAATGACATGCCGGTTGTGAGCCATACTCAGCACACTAACCAGCTCATTCAGCAATTTGTCCCGAAAATAAACCGACGCCATCCGCCCGTTTTTTGCCAACGCTACATGGTCGCGGGCGGCGGCGTGGGGAGAAAGGGTGGGGTCGGGCAGCAAATCCATCACCGCCGAGCCGGTAATGCCCGCATCGGCGAGCAACCGGCTGACGCTCACGCGGCGTTCCGGCATCATCGCCATGATGTGCTCTGTGCCGCAACGGGTTTCGTTTCGCGCCTGCGCCAGGGTGTTGCCTTCATCAATTAGGTACAAAATATCATCGCCCAGCGGCACCCGCTGATTGCCGTCCGTTTCAAAATCGAAATTGACATCGGCGGTCATACGGTCTTTGGCGGCGCGGGTAACTTTTTGCTCGAATGATTTCCAGTTGATACCGCGCTGGTCTGCCAGCGTTTGCAAAATTTGATGGGCGGCGGTATCGGGCATTTTCAAAAAAGTGTACAGCAGAATTTCCGCCGTCATCACTCGCCGGTGGAAGTTTTTCATATATACCGCCGCCTGCTGTAATGTCTGCGTCAAATCTTCGGCGGGAATTTTGGTTGAAAGTGCGCCTCGTTTTGCCATAATTTACCTTCGGTAAAGGGTGAATTGGTTGATTAGAGATTGGAGATTGAACCAATTACTATTTTCCAATCTCTAATATCGAATATTGAAGCCGTGAAATTCGGTGGGGGATTGATATTCTACCGTCACCGAATTGACCCGCGCGTGCGGGGGACCGTGGTCGCACCACGCCAGCATTTTTTCCACAGCCGATTTTTCGCCGCAGAAGACGGCTTCTACCTGCCTGCCGCCGGGCAGGTTTCGCACCCAGCCGGTAAGGTCGAGTTCGGCGGCTTTGTGCCGGGTGTAAAATCGAAAACTCACGCCCTGCACCCGCCCTTCGATAATTGCGTGTGCCTGCACTGTTTCCATATTACCTCCGCGTATGTGTGCGGGTTGTTTTTTTGAATGTTGCGGGATTAGCCCCGAAATAAATTTCAAGGCTAAAAGCCAAAGCCGACTTTCGGTCGGCTTGAGCTATGAGCCTGAACTTCAGTTCAAGGCGACAACCTCCAATCAACCAATTGCTAATTTCCGAAAATCGCCGCCATAAGCGGCTGATTCCACACCATCACCGCCCAGCCCGCCAGAATCAAAAAAGGTCCATAAGGGATGAAGGTTTTCATGGTGGCGCGGCGGGTTATCAATAAAATCACCGACACCGCGCCGCCGAGAAGAATGCCGTACAATAACGCCAAAACAATGTTCGGAAAACCGATAATCAGCCCTAAAAAGGCGGATAGGGTTATGTCCCCTTCACCCAGCCCGCCGCGCGCCAGCAACTCCTGGTGATCACCCACTTCGCTGATGCGCCC
>CAYZQQ010000622.1:0-1592 GCA_964480075.1 uncultured Anaerolineaceae bacterium | reverse complement strand
GGTTTTAATGGCTTCCAGAATCTCAAAGCCGTTCATGTCGGGCATTGCCACATCGCACGTCACCACGTGCGGGCGGCGGCAACTGTTGCGCAAAAGCGCCAATGCCTGCTTGCCCGACCCCGCGCCGACCACTTCAAACCCGCGCCCGACGAGCATCCGGTCAATCAAACGCCGGATGTGTATTTCGTCATCAATGACCATCACCCGAATCAGTTCATCCACAATACGTTCCACCCGTTTAAACAACGTGTGCACCCTGCTGCCGACGTGCGTCCAGTGCGTCCTGAACAGACGGATAAATTTTGAAAACCCGATCCATCATCGTCAGCGAAAATACCATTTGGGCATGTTTATTCAGCCCGGCTAAAACAATATCCTTCTGCTGCTCACGCGCCACCCGCAATCCCGATACCAGCGCGGAAAGCCCGCTACTGTCAATGAGCGGCACATGCTGCAAATCCGCCACCACGATGTCGCGGGCATCGTCCACGGCGTTTTTCAGCGCGTCGCGCACCGTTTCTTTGCTGGCAATGTCAATCCGCCCATTGAAGGAAATTTCAACAATGGCGTTGTTGTCCAATGATTTGGTTGTGATATCCATAATTGTTTAGCTGTTTTGCGCGTCGGAGACGGAATTGAAAATTTTGAAAACCCGGTCGAACATCGTCAGCTCAAACAGCAGTTTCGCCTGCGATTGCGGCGCAGCCAACCGCAAATTTTCCGCATCGCCGCCAAAAGTTTTCAATCCGGAAACCAATGCCGCCAAACCACTACTATCAATGAACGGCACGCCGGACAAATCAATAATCACCCGTTCCGCACCTTTATCTGCCAAATCCCGAAAGGTTTGTTTGGCGTCTTCCGCCGTGCGGGCGTTCAGCGCACCATTTAATTTGACCAAATAAAAATTTGCGCCCAGGCTATTATAAGAAATTTCCATGATTTAGAAGCTAGCCTCCTTTTGCCTCGGATGATACTTCATTGGTTTTCATCAATAATTTCAACACCGATTGATACCGAGCCTATTATACACGTTCTTTTTAATTTCACCAGAACCGCTTATCGAGGTAGATATTTGATGAGCCGCCAATGGTTCCCCTGCGGTGTGCGCGCGTGATACTCCGCCACGTCCATAATCTGACGCACAATATGCAGCCCGTACCCCCCTTCGGGTGGATCCATCGGGTCGGATATGGGGGGCGGCACGGCATTGGGATTGAAGCTCTGCCCCTGGTCAAATACGTCAACCTGAATGCCGGTGGTTGCCAAAGTGATTTTTCCGGTGATGGTTCCCACTTCCCCCGCGTATGAATGTTCAATCATATTGGTGCAAATTTCCGACACCGCCAACTCCACCAAATAGATGAAATCATCGCCCGGCGGTCCGGGGGGGAGATTTTCCAGCATCCGGCACGCGCTGGTCACCCGCGCCGAAATGTCGTTCAGATAGGCGGTGTCCGCCTGATATTCAAAGGGGATGACCTCGCAGACCTGCCAGTCCGTGCTGATTTCCACACCGTTGGTTTGCCCGGTGAATTTGATTGCCACCAAAGTGATGTCATCGAACGCCGTTTCAGTTTGTTGGAAATCCG
>CAYZQQ010000621.1:0-1595 GCA_964480075.1 uncultured Anaerolineaceae bacterium | reverse complement strand
ATGGCGGGCATTGACCGTGCGTGTAGCCATTGGTGTCGCCGGAGCCAGCAAATCGAAGGGCGGCAGCGCGAATGATGGCGATGAGACAGCCGTTTGCCGAATCTGCTCGGAATTCATAGCGGGTCGAGGCGCAGCTACTATCGGTCTCGGCGATGGGGTCGGCGGCGGTATGGGTGCTGGCGGTGCGCTGGCGATGTTCGGTGCGGGTGAGGCAGTTTCCCGTTCCGGCATCGGCTCATGGGCTGAGGTGGGGATGAATGGTTCACTGATGCGCTGCAAATCGTCGCGATTGAGACTGATGATGAGCCCCAATCCCGCTAATCCGATAACGCCATACACAGCGACGGCTCCCCACGGACCGAGTGCGCTGGCGACCAGCGTGCCCAGCCCCCAGCCGATATAGCCGCCACCGCCGTGATGTTGCGCTAACAGCAACCGGTCATCACTGGGCACCAAAAAATGAACCAGTACCAGCGCGGCAATGGTTATCAATTCAATACCGATAATTTTTTCCAGCGGCAGTTCGATGGGGTCTTCCATAAAAAGTTGAGCAATAACAAAAACGCTCAATCCGCCCAGTAGAATAACAACCGGAATCGCTCCCCAGCCGAACAACCCCGCCGCCAGATTTCCCAGCGCGTTTGGCAACATGCCGCCCGTCAATCCGAGCAAGTTCAATATGACCAGCACGGCGATAATAAGCGCCAACGCACTGCCCAACTCTTGCCGGTATGGGGTCAGGCTATCCAAAATATTGGCGAAATGGCGCAGAATCTGCGAGCCAATATCATCGAAGCTCCAAGTTGCGATTGATTGTTTTTTCTTTTTTGCCATAAAATTATTGTCGGTGGTTGATAATCGGTTGTCCGCCGTTCCATTGAACGATTGAGTCATTGCCACCTAAACCCATTATACTAGCCTTTTGGTACTATGTCAACTTGTTATGTAAAATCTGGAATTGCGTTTGCCGCCTGCCCGCCGGAACGGTATAATTTCCTGAAATTCTATGACCGAAATGGAGAACCGTTATGCCTGTGAATCGCTGCGACTGGTGCGGCACAGACCCGCTGTATGTGCAATATCACGATACCGAATGGGGGGTGTCTGTGCATGATGACCGCACCCATTTTGAATTTCTGCTGCTGGACGGCGCGCAAGCGGGGTTGAGTTGGCTGACCATTTTGCGTAAGCGCGAAAATTATCGCGCCGCGTTTGATGGGTTCGACCCGGAGAAAATCGCGCGGTATGATGATGCCAAAATCGCCGAGTTGCTGGCAAATTCGGGAATCATCCGTAACCGGCAGAAAGTCAATTCCGCCGTGAAAAACGCCCGCGCATTTTTGGCGGTGCAAGCCGAATTTGGCTCTTTCGATGCGTACATTTGGCAATTCACCGCCGGGCGCACCATCCAAAATGTGTGGTACACCATGGCGGATGTGCCTGCGCTCACCCGCGAATCGGAGGCGATGAGCCGCGATTTGAAACGGCGCGGCTTCAATTTTGTGGGACCGACCATCTGTTATGCGTATATGCAATCGGCGGGCATGGTGAACGACCATATCGTCAGTTGTTTTCGCCATGCGGAATTGGGAGAG
>CAYZQQ010000620.1:0-1602 GCA_964480075.1 uncultured Anaerolineaceae bacterium | reverse complement strand
GCCGAAAAATTTCCCCTCCCTGCGCCGCCGGACGCGCTATTCGCACGGGTGGCGCATTTGCCGCACGCTATTTTTTTGGATAGCGCGGACGCGCCGAGCAAATTGGGACGTTTCAGTTTCATCATGGCCGACCCGTTCCGGCGGGTGACGGCAAAAAATGGGCGCACGTTGGTCGATTCGCACCCGCAGCCCGGCAATCCCTTTGAAATTCTGCGGGAACTCTGGCAGGAATTTCCGCAACCAACCCGCGCCGGATTGCCGCCGTTTCAGGGTGGTATTGCCGGATACTGGGGATATGAGCTGGGGCAATCGCTGGAACGGCTGCCCGCTCCACCGCTTGATGAGCTTTCGATGGCGGATTTGGATGTGGGATTTTTCGATTGCGTGCTGGCGATTGACCATTCCACCGACCCCGTCACCGGCTGGTTGATGTCCACCGGATACCCCGAAAAAGATTCCGCCCGCCGCGCCGAACGCGCCCGCACCCGGCTGGAATTTTTCCGCGCACATCTTTCCCGCCCCACCGCCGACCCACCCGTATGGAAACCGCGCCCCACCACCGTGCAATCCTCTTTTCCCCACCCGAAATATTTGGCTGCCATTGAGCGGGTAAAACAGCATATCGCCGCCGGAGACATCTATCAAGCCAATATTGCCCAGCAATTCCGCACCGATTTTGACGGCAACCCTCTTGAACTGTATCGCACCCTGCGCCGGAACAATCCCGCGCCCTTTGCGGCATTTCTGAATTTCGGCGAAACCGCCATCGCCAGTGTGTCGCCGGAGCGGTTTTTGCAGTGCCGTGGCGGGCAGGTTGAAACCCGCCCCATCAAAGGGACGCGCCCGCGCGGTGATTCGCCCGCCGCAGACGCGGCACTGGCCGCCGAATTGCAATCCAGCGAAAAAGACCGCGCGGAAAACGTGATGATTGTGGATTTACTGCGAAACGATTTGGCGCGGGTGAGCCGGTTATTCAGCGTGCGCGTGCCGTCGCTGCTGGCGGTGGAAAAACATCCGAATGTGTGGCATCTGGTATCCACCGTCACCGCCGAATTGCGCCCCGGCCAAACGCCGGTTGACCTGTTGAAAGCCACATTTCCCGGCGGTTCCATCACCGGCGCGCCCAAAATCCGCGCGATGGAAATCATCACCGAAATTGAGCGGCGCACACGCGGCGTGTATTGCGGCTGTATCGGCTATTTGGGATTTGACGGCACGCTGGACACCAGCATTGCCATTCGGACGCTGGTGCTGAAAGATGGCGTGGCGTTTTTCAACGGTGGCGGGGGCATTGTCGCCGATTCCGACCCGCAGATGGAATATGAGGAATCGCTGGTGAAGGTGAGCATGTTTTTTGACGTGCTGAACGGCAGGCTGGCATGAATGTGAAAATTTTTGTGAACGGGCGGATGGTTGCCGCCGGAGCGGGGGCAATTTCGCCCACCGACCGCGGGTTCACGCTGGGCGATGGGGTGTTTGAAACCATGCTCGCGGTGGATGGCGCGGTGGTGCGGCTGGACGCGCATATGGCGCGGCTGGTGTCCGGTGCGAAACGGCTGCACATTCCGGTGGATATTTCGGCGGCACGGGCGGCGATTGCCG
>CAYZQQ010000619.1:0-1608 GCA_964480075.1 uncultured Anaerolineaceae bacterium | reverse complement strand
GGACAACGCCAAAATAGTCCAAGTCCCACATGAGGTGATAGTAGACCATGGTGATGATGGCAATGGCTCGCAGGCTGTCAACCAGCCAGAAACGAGGTGGAGAGGTTGAAGGTTGTTGAGTCATAGGTTGTTTTTCCCAAAAAATAAAGGATGTGCTCCGCAATAGCTGGTATTGTACGGAGACATCCTTTTTTTCAAAAACGATATGGACTGTTTAGCCCTGCATTTCTTTTTTTACTTCCGCCAAATCTGCGTCCACCATCATTTTGATGAGGTCTTCAAAGCTGACCTTTCGCTCCCAGCCCAGTTTTTGGAAAGCTTTCGTCGGGTCACCAATGAGCAAATCAACTTCGGCGGGGCGGTAGAATTTGGGGTCAACCACCACATAATCTTCCCAATTCAAGCCGACATGGCTGAACGCCACTTCACACAATTCACGGACGGCGTGCGTTTCGCCGCTGGCAATCACAAAATCGTCGGGGGCGTCCTGCTGGAGCATCAGCCACATAGCATGGACGTAATCGCCGGCGAAGCCCCAATCACGGCGAGCATCCAGATTGCCCAAATGGACATCTTTCTGCAATCCCAGTTTGATGCGCGCGACGGCACGAGTCACCTTGCGGGTGACAAATTCCGTGCCCCGGCGCGGGGATTCGTGGTTGAACAAAATCCCGGAGCAGGCGTACATGTCGTAACTTTCGCGGTAGTTGATGGTGATCCAATGCCCGTACAGTTTTGCCACGCCATAGGGGCTGCGTGGGTAGAACGGTGTATCTTCGGTTTGGGGCACGGCTTGCACCTTACCGAACATTTCGCTGGTGGAGGCTTGATAGAAGCGGATTTTCGGGTTCACAATGCGGACGGCATCCAGCACGCGGGTGACACCCAAGGCGGTGAATTCGCCGGTCAGCACGGGTTGATTCCATGAGGTGGGCACGAAGGATTGTGCCGCCAAGTTGTAAACTTCTTCGGGCTGGTATTCATTCAGAATATCAATTAATGACATTTGGTCAAGCAAGTCACCCTGCACCAAATCAATAGCGTCCTGAATGTGAGTCAATCGGTTAAAGTTGGTGGTGCTGGTGCGGCGAACCATTCCCACCACGCGGTAGCCTTTTTCCAACAAAAGCTCCGCCAAATACGAACCATCTTGCCCGGTGATGCCGGTAATCAAGGCTGTTTTCTGGGTCATGAAACTGTACTCCTTTGAGATGTCAAAATACGAATTGTTGGCTAGTGGTGTATGCCACATCCATTATATATGAAATACGCCGAAATTTATTCGGCAATTTGCCCTAATTCTACAAATTAATCCCCCGCCGAGACGCGGGTTTCCCGCCCCACTTCGGCGCGCCAATAGTCCAGAATATCGCGCAGGCTCTCTTCCAGCGATATTTCCGGCTGCCAGCCCGTTTCGCGGCGTAATTTGGTAGTGTCGCCATAGCTGACAGGCTGGTCGGACGGACGCATGCGCTCCGGGTCAGGTTCAATGACGATGGCGGCGGAACTCATGCTCACCAGCGTGTCCAAAATGGTCTGCACGGGAACCGCCCGTCCGGAACCGATGTTGTATGCCTCACCGGGGCGACCTTTTTCCGCCAGCAAAAT
>CAYZQQ010000618.1:0-1612 GCA_964480075.1 uncultured Anaerolineaceae bacterium | reverse complement strand
TGCGGGAAGCCGGGCGCCATCAGCAGCACCAGCGTTTCAATCGCTTCCGCCCATGCGGGGGAATTGACGACGGCGGTTTCACGCGCTTTTTGCAGAGTGTTGTTGAATTCCATCAGCGCCGCCACCATGGTGTTGAAAGAGAAATCTTCCAAATCGCGGGTCACGCGCTCGATGGTCTGATGCTGTTTCCGTTTCAGTTCGCGCAGTTGTTTTTGGGATGGTTCGCCGGTGACAGCCGATGACGTGCCGATGACCGTATCCCATGCTTTTTCCAGAAAACGCTGAACGCCCAAAATGCCGGTGCTGCTCCACGGGCCGCCCTGCTCCCAACGGAAGCCGAACATCAGATAGCCGCGCACGGTGTCTGCGCCGTACAGTTTCACAAATTCATCGGGGTTGACCACATTGCCCCGGCTTTTGCTCATCCGTTTGCCGTCTTCCGCCAAAATGATACCCTGATTGAAAAGTGAAATCATCGGTTCATCGAAATCCACAATGCCCATATCGCGCATAGCTTTGGTGAAAAAGCGGGTGTACAGCAGATGCATGGTCGCGTGCTCCACGCCGCCGGTATACTGGTCAACGGGCAGCCAATAGTTGCCTTCTTCCGGGTTGAACGGTATATCGTCCAGCGACAGGGTTTCGTTCTCTTTCCATTGGGGGTCCATAAAACCATACTGATACCAACTGGAGCACATGAAGGTGTCCATCGTGTCGGTCTCGCGCTCGGCGGGGCTGCCACATTTGGGGCACGTGGTGTTGCGGAAGCCGTCATGGAACTTCAGCGGTGATTCACCCGTGGGCAGAAATTCCACGTCCTCCGGCAGGGTGATGGGCAATTCTGCGGCGGGAACCGGCACAATGCCGCATTCCGGGCAGGTAATCATCGGGATGGGCGCGCCCCAATACCGCTGGCGGCTGATGAGCCAGTCGTGCAGACGATATGTCACGGCAAATTTGCCGCTGCCCTGTTCTTCCAGCCAGCGGGTGACCACCCGCCGCCCTTCGTTTTCGGCGGTGATGTCGGCGGGCAGCCCGTATTCGGCAGCCACTTCCGGCGTCCATTCGTCCAAATCAAATTTCGCCAGTGACGCCGTGCCGTCAAACTGCTCGCTGTTTATCATCCTGCCGGGTCCGGTGTACGCTTCCGTTTGTGCGCCACCGTCCCAATCTTTGGGCGCAACCACCATCGTGATGGGTAGATTGTATTTTTGGGCAAAAGCGAAATCACGCTCGTCGCCACTGGGAACCGCCATAATCGCGCCCGTACCATAGCCCATCAACACATAATCGGCAATCCAAATGGGAATACGGGCGTTATTGACCGGGTTGATGGCGTATGCGCCGATGAACACCCCCGTTTTTTCCTTTTCGGTGGACAGCCGTTCGATGTCAGTTTGACGGGTGGAGGTGGCGATATATTCATCCACGGCGGCGTGTTGCTCATCCGAAACCAGTTCGTGCACCAGCGGATGTTCCGGCGCCAGCACCATGAAGGTTGCGCCCCACAACGTGTCGGGGCGGGTGGTGAACACCGGCAACTCGTGCCCGCCGATTTCGGTTTTGAAGACGACTTCGGCACCTTCGCTGCGCCCAATCCAATTGCGCTGCA
>CAYZQQ010000617.1:0-1616 GCA_964480075.1 uncultured Anaerolineaceae bacterium | reverse complement strand
CGGAATGGGTGCTTGCCGCTGCCAGTATTCCACTGGGCAGTTCCCGTACCATCAGCAATACATTTGTGGCATCAAAGGTTTCGGTGCAACTTAAATATGGCATTGCACTGATTATTATCATCAACCATTAAGAACACATGACTCAAATTTTTCGGAGGATTACTATGAAAAAACTGACTGTCTTTCTGCTCCCCCTTCTCCTGTTGCTGGCAGCATGTTCGCCCAAGCCCGCAGAACCCGTTACTCTGCGACTGATGACTCATGACAGTTTTGAAATTAGTGCAGATGTACTGAAGCAATTTACCATCGAAACAGGTATCACCGTGGAAGTGCTTAAATCAGGTGATGGCGGCGCGGCATTGAATCAAGCCATTTTAGCGAAAGACAATCCGCTGGCAGATGTTTTTTACGGCGTGGACAACACTTTTTTAAGCCGCGCGCTGGATAACAATATTTTTGTGCCGTATAATTCGCCTGAATTGAAAAATATCTCTGACGCGCTGAAGCTCGATGGGAAGAACCGCGCTCTGCCGGTAGATTATGGCGATGTCTGCCTTAATTATGACAAAGCATATTTTGCTGATAGCCCGCTTGACCCGCCCGCTTCGCTGGAAGACCTGACCGCCCCGGCGTATGCCAACCTGACGGTCGTGGAAAATCCCGCCACATCCACCCCCGGATTGGCTTTTCTGCTGACGACCATCAGCCATTTTGGCGCAGATGGTTATGGGCAATACTGGCATGATTTGAAAACCAACGGTGTTTCCGTGGCAGATGGGTGGGAGGACGCATATTGGGGGCAATTTTCCGCCGCGTCGGATGGCGACCGCCCGATTGTGGTCAGTTACGCCACCAGCCCCGCCGCCGAAGTTTTTTATGCCGAAACGCCACCCGCCGATTCGCCCACGGCGGCAGTCACCGGCGAGGGAACATGCTTCCGCCAGATTGAATTTGTCGGCATTTTGAAAGGAACCAAACATACCGCCGCCGCCAAAAAGCTGGTAGATTTTATGTTGGGCAAAACATTTCAAGAAGATATTCCGCTGAATATGTGGGTTTATCCTGCCAATAACACTGCATCGCTGCCGGATGTGTTCACCAAATACAGCGTCGCGCCACACACCCCCGCAATCGTTTCGCCGGATGATATTCAAAAAAATCGCGAAGCGTGGATTGAGGCATGGACACAAACAGTACTGCAATGAAAAATGAACAGTGAATAATGAAAAATCAATTTTAAAACAAAAAATCGCGCCAAATCATTCTTTGCTATTCGCTATTCGTTATTCACTATTTTTCCTGCCTGTTGCCTTTTTTATACTGTTTTACTTTTATCCCCTCGGGGCGATTCTGAAACTCAGTTTTGTCCCGGCAAATGTGGTCGATTTTTCTGCGCTGGCAAAATTGGTGCGCAACGGATATTATCTGCGCGTGCTGTGGTTTACTACTTGGCAAGCAACGGCATCCACTGTGCTGACGCTGGCGCTGGCACTTCCGGGGGCATACGTGTTTGCCCGCTATGATTTCCCCGCGAAAGCCACGTTAAAAGCCATCAGCACGCTGCCGTTTGTCCTGCCGACGGTGGTGGTGGCAAATGCATTCACCGCATTGCTCGG
>CAYZQQ010000616.1:0-1625 GCA_964480075.1 uncultured Anaerolineaceae bacterium | reverse complement strand
GCGAAGCAATCTCAAATTACGCCCACGGAGATTGCTTCGGCGCAAAAAACGCGCCTTGCAATGACAAACCCCCTGAAACCCAGAAGAGCCATAAAAATTATAGCGCTGTGGGTGAAAATTCCAAATTTCGAGTTTCCCCATCCCCCGTTCAACCGAGTTGCCCGCTCATAAAATATCGCTGTAATGCCCGTTTGGCAGAGATTGCAACCGTTGCGCGGCTTGCTCGGCAGTAATGTCGCGCTGGGGTTCGCCGAGCATCTCGAATCCGACCATAAATTTTTTTACGGTGGCAGAACGCAGCAGCGGCGGGTAAAAATGAGTGTGCAGCTGCCAATGTCGATTATCTTGCGCGGCGGCAGCGCCGGTGGGCGCCCCGTGCCACCCCATTGAATATGGGAACGATGTTTCAAATAAATTGTCGTAACGGGTCAGCAACCGTTTCAGCGCATCCGCCAGTGCGTCGCGTTCGGCATCGGTCAAATCGGGCAAACGCAATGCGTGCCGGCGCGGGAGTAGCAGCGTTTCAAAGGGCCAGACCGCCCAAAACGGCACCACCGCCAGCCAGTGTTCGTTCTGCACCACCACCCGCTCCCCCAGCGAAAGTTCCTGTGCAGCATAATCCATCAGCAGCGGTGAGCCGTGCGCACGAAAATATTCGCGCTGGCGGGCATCTTCTGCCGCCGGTTCATTCGGCAGGATATCGAGTGCCCACACCTGCCCATGCGGGTGCGGGTTGGAACTGCCCATCACTTCGCCGCGATTCTCAAATAGCTGTACCCAGCGATATTCCGCACCCAATTCTTCAATTTGCGCCGCCCACACATCCACCACCCGCCGGATGCCGGCAACGGGCATACGCGCCAGCGTCAAATCGTGCCGGGGCGAAAAACAGATGACGCGGCACGTGCCTCGCACCGACTGCTGACGAAAAATCGGCGATTCCGCAGGTTCGGTCGGCGGCACATCGGGCAGCAGAGCGGCAAAATCGTTGGTGAAAACGAACGTATCGGTGTACGGCGGATTTTTCGCGCCGCCCGCCCGCTCGTTTCCGGGACACAGATAGCATTTTGGGTCGTATGACGGGCGTTTTTCTAAAGCAGATTTTTCCATCTGCCCCTGCCATGGGCGTTTGGTGCGGTGCGGCGACACCAGCACCCATTCGCCGCGCAACGGGTTGTATCGCCGGTGGGGGGATTCGGGTTGTAAATTCATCATCTCTCTTTTCTTGGTTGGTAAGGGCGGCTCGCGAGCCGCCCTTACGAAAATTCATCACTCAAACGCGGGCAGAAAATCGCCGTGCGCGGCAATCAGTTCATCCGCCATCTGCCAAATCTGCGCCAAATCGAGTTCGGCGGCGGTGTGCGGGTCAAGCATCGCCGCATGGTAGACGTGTTCGCGTTTGCCGGTGAGCGCCGCTTCGACCGTGAGCGCCTGCACGTTGATGTTCGTCTGCATCAGCGCCGCCAAGTGTGGCGGCAGTGCGCCGACCTGTGTCGGCTGGATACCGTTTTTATCCACCAAACATGGAATTTCCACACAGCATTCGGCGGGCAGGTTTGAAATGCTGCCCGCGTTCATCACGTTGCCGTAAATGGTGCGCGGCGTGCCCGTTTCGATGCTGTGGA
>CAYZQQ010000615.1:0-1632 GCA_964480075.1 uncultured Anaerolineaceae bacterium | reverse complement strand
GCCGGACGGGTGATAAATATTTCTCCTGCCGCCAGAGGGGTTGAACGGCGGCGAATGATGGATTTGGGAATTGTGCCCGGCACGATCATCAAGGCAGAAATGGTCAGTCCTGGCGGTGACCCGACAGCGTATCTCATTCGCGGAGCGCTGATTGCGTTGCGTCGTGAACAGGCAGTGAAAATTAATGTGAGTCGCACCCTAAAAAAAGTCTCGGCTGAAGAACATGCTGACATGGAGGTATTTGCGTGAACCGCACAAAAATTACCGCATCAAAGAATAATTCAAGCCCGTGCGAAACTTGCCCGGCACATAACACGGGCAATTTAACAAAATTGGGCATTAATATGGATGATTGGGATTATGTGGTGGCACTTGCCGGAAATCCAAATACCGGCAAAAGCACCATTTTTAACGCCCTCACCGGGTTGCACCAGCATACCGGAAATTGGCCCGGAAAAACAGTTGCCCGTGCGGAGGGTGGTTTTGAATTTGGCGACAATCGCTACAAATTGGTTGATTTGCCCGGCACATATTCATTGCTGTCCACCAGTTTGGATGAAGAAGTGGCGCGGGATTTTATCTTGTTCGCCCAACCGGATGTGACGGTTATTGTGACCGATACGACCCGTTTGGAACGAAATTTAAATTTGGTGTTGCAGGTTTCGGACATAACGAATCGGGTGGTGGTGGCGTTGAATTTGATAGACGAGGCGCGGCGGCACAATTTGACGGTGGACGACCGCCGGTTGGCGCGCGATTTGGGCGTGCCCGTTGTGCCGACATCGGCTCGCTCCGGCGAAGGTATTCCGGAACTACTGCAAGCTATCCACGAAGTTGCCACGGGGAAGGTCGTCGGCAAACCCCATCGCATTCAAAATGAACCGATTAAACTGAAACAGGCGGTCGGTAAATTGATTGTCGAAATTGAACAGGCATTTCCCGGACTGCCGAACGCGCATTGGGTCGCATTGCGATTGCTCGATGGCGATCCGCGCATCATTGAAGCTGTTAAACAGGGTGAACTCGGTGACTTGAGTCGCGGTTCAACCGAGCAGGTCAATTCGCTGGATTTGGCGCTGGAGGCAGCGTGATGAACGATAGACTCACGCCCGCTGCCCCGCAGATGGATTCAATTGTAACCACGGCAGAACGCCTGCGGTGGGAAATTGGCGGCAATTTTCATGACCATTTGGTGGAAGCCATTTACACCGACGCCGCACAAATTGCCGACCGTGCGGTATCGTACCCTGAAAAACCTCCCCGCTTTGACCTTGACCGCACCATTGACCGGCTTGTGACCAGCCGTTTGTGGGGGTTCCCGTTGATGCTCGTATTGCTCACGGTGGTTTTTTGGTTGACAATTTCCGGAGCAAACTACCCATCACAAATGTTGTCGTGGCTATTGCTGGAAAAAGGACATCCATTTTTGAATGCACTGGCGGCAAGCGCGCAAATGCCGTGGTGGCTCAGCGGGCTGCTGATAGATGGTGTTTATCTGGCGACCGTGTGGGTCATCAGTGTTATGTTGCCGCCGATGGCGATTTTCTTCCCGTTATTTACGTTGCTGGAAGACTTTGGCTATCTACCCCGTGTCGCATTCAACTTGGATAACATGTTTCATAAAGTGGGAGC
>CAYZQQ010000614.1:0-1640 GCA_964480075.1 uncultured Anaerolineaceae bacterium | reverse complement strand
GCGTTCAGAAACTCGCGCAGTTTGTTGTTCATATGGGCGCTGTAACTTTCGCAGCAGCCAAACGGGTCGGGGATGTGGCACAAGGGTTTGCCGAGATGCTCTGCCAGCATTTCTTTTTGCGGCATATTGAGCGGCACTTTGCGCAAGCCGTCCATATCATCGCTGAATGCGACCAGCCGCGTTTGCCAGCCCGTCAGATGTTCAAACGCGCGGCGAACCCAGGTGGTACGCGCCACTTCCGCAAACGTGCCGATGTGCGGCAATCCGCTGGGACCGAACCCTGTTTCAAAAACAACGGGCGCGGCGGGCGGCTCGCGGAATCGCCGTTGCAAGCCGGATGCTTCTTTAAATGACCAAGATTTGTAATTTGCCATAATGACCTCAGTTTCGGTTTCAAGTTCAAGGGTGCAATCGGTTTTCAGCCATCAGCAAAGCACCAGTTACTGGGGTGGGTTGACGTTTCAGTTTTCTCGTGCAAAATTGTATGAGAAACATGAGATTTCCTTCTGTCGGATGTCATTCCGGAAATTTCCGTAGGAAATTATCCGGAATCCATACCACAAACAGATGGATTCCTGCCGGTGCCCGTTGTTCGGGTGCTTTCGCGGGAATGACATTGGTGGGGCAACGCTGTTTGCAAATAGATTTCGCACAGTTCCTAAAAACGTCAACAGAACCTAATCACCAATTTCCAATCACCCACATAATTATGCACGAAAATGGCGGTTGAGCCAATTTTAGGTGCGGTGTGCCGCTATCTGTCGATTTGCCAGCAGGGTTATCGCCAAAATGATAATCAGCAGCGCGCCCACAATACCGAACGCTTGCTCAATGCCGGTGCGGTCTGCCAGCCCGCCGAGCGTGAGCGGCAGCAAAAACACGGCTGCTCCCGTGCCCACGGTGATGCGCGCGCTGGCAACATCGGCGCGATGGGGAACCGTACCCATCGCCAGCGACAGCGCGAGCGGGTAAAAGTTGGCGATGCCGAAGCCCAAAATGAAAAGCCCACTCACGGTGATGAGGGTCGGTGTGGGCAGCCAAAACGGCACAAATCCGATGAATGCCAACCCCACTGCCACAATCAGCAGCGTTTGGGCGCTGAACCGGTGCGCCAACCGGCTGGTCGAAAATCGGGCGAGTACCGCCGCCGCAAAAAACAGGCTCATCAATGTGACCGCGGTTGTTTTGGACAATTCGGGGTCAATTTTTAGGAATTCTGCGCCCCAAAACGCCACGCACCATTCGGCGGCAACGCCAAAAAATAGGACCAGCCAATATAGCCAGAAGGTCGGCGGTAATTTTTCGCCGGCGATGGTGAGTGTGGCGGCGTGTGGCTGTGGGGAGGTGATGGGGATGCGTCGGGTACGCCATACCAAAAATAGAAAACTTGCCGCAATGAGCCACAGCGTACTGCGCCAGCCCAGCCCCCAACGCTGGAATAGCCCGATGAACAACGGTTCGAATGTGACCGCCAAACTGGCGGCAATATTCGCCTCGGTGAGCGACACCGTGCGGAACTGCGGGTGACGGTCAGCAAGAGCGGCTTGCACGATGATGAACATCACCCCGCCCCAAAACCCCATCACCCATGAACCGGCGAGAGTGAATACGACAGACTTTCCCAGCGCCAACAATATTAT
>CAYZQQ010000613.1:0-1643 GCA_964480075.1 uncultured Anaerolineaceae bacterium | reverse complement strand
TGGTTGCCCGTCAAACCGGGTACCGACTTGGCCTTTTACTTGGGCATGCTCAACGTCATCGTCACCGAAGGTCGTTACAATGAGCGTTTTGTTGAAGAAAATACCGTCGGATTTGAAGAACTGAAAGCAACCGTTCAACAATACACCCCCGAATGGGCCACCAGTAAATGCGAAATTCCTGCTGAAACCATTCGTCAAATTGCGCGAGAATTTGCCGCCGAAGCCCCGCACGCTTTTATCCATCCCGGTTGGCGAACCAGCAATTTTATCAATTCATTCCAAACGTCACGGGCAGTGGCCATTTTGAACGCCATTGTTGGCAACTGGGAACAACCCGGTGGCTTCTTTGCGGCGGCGGGCGAAGGTGGCGGGATAAAACTTGGTTCAGTACCACAGCCCCCCTATCCGCGTGTCAGCGCATTGCGGCTTGATGGTGTGCCGTGGAAGTACCCGTTGGTTCCGCTTAAACTTGGGGTTTTCCAAGAAATCCGCGACAACGTTTTAAGCGGCGACCCCTATCAAGCGCACGGCTGGTTCATCTATCGCCAAAATCCGGTAAATTCCTTGCCGGAACGCCGCAAAACGATGGAAGCTTTCAGTAAAATGGATTTCATCGTAACCACCGATATCAGTATGAACGATACGGCGTGGTTCTCTGATGTGGTATTGCCCGAAGCTTCGTATCTGGAGCGCTACGACCCTTTGAGTGTGATGGGCGATACGGTTTTCTTGCGTCAACCGGTGGTAGACCCACTGTTCGAGAGCAAACCCGGATTGTGGATTTTCAAAGAACTGGGCAAACGCATGGGGCTGGGTGACTTCTTCCAATATGAAGATGAGGAAGATTATATCCGTCAACAGATTGCACCGCTCGGTATTTCACTGGATGAGTTAAAAACTCGCGGTTATTACACTGCCCCACCCAATGGCGGCAGTAACGAAGCCGAAAGTGAGCGGACATTCACCTTCAACACCCCCAGTGGTAAAATCGAACTGGCTTCCGATGTGTTGCGTAACAGTGGGTTTAATGCTGTGCCACAATGGGAAATTCCCACGCTCAATCAGCAGGATGAGTTTTATCTGCTTTCCGGCAAAGTGGCGCAACATACTCAGTTTGCCACTCACAACAACAAACTATTGCACGAGAGACAACCCGGCAACCCCTTGTGGCTCAATCCGGAACCCGCCGCTCAACGCAAGTTGAAAGACGGTGATATGGCATGGGTAGAAAGTGCGGGCGGCAAAATAAAAACCCCCGTCCATGTGACAGAACGTATTCGACCCGATAGCGTATTTATGGTACCCGGGTTTGGGCATGTCAGCAAAGGCTTAACCACGGCCTACGGCGAAGGCGTAAGTGATAGCGATTTGCATGTAACCTTCACCGACCCGATTTCCGGCTCTCAAGCCTTGAGTCAGACATGCGTAAAAATCTATAAAGCAGACAAAGCGTAATCGGCCTTGACCGGATACGATTGATGACGGAGTAAATTATGGCTAATCCCGCAAAAAAAAACCAAGCTCCCACCAAAAAACGATGGGGTTTTGTGATGGAACCGGAGCGCTGTATCGACTGTGAAGCGTGTATGGTGTCGTGCAGTGTTGAAAATCAGGTGCCCATTGGCGAGCATCGCAACTGGATT
>CAYZQQ010000612.1:0-1647 GCA_964480075.1 uncultured Anaerolineaceae bacterium | reverse complement strand
GCGCCCTCTTTTTTTTCGCCTTTCGGCTCGCCGGTTAACTTAAGCGTTGGGCAACCTTACGGTGTTTTGGAATGGGAGGAAGTGTTCAAATGAAGACAATTTTCAACACAGTGGGGAACATCATCGGGTTAGTGGTGGTTATTGGTATCGGCATCATTTTGGTATTAACTTTGAAGCGAACCAATCCGCAAAACAAGCAAGCGCCCACCTTCCAATCGCCGATTGAGAAAGCTGTTCCCGCATCAACCGACACCCCGACGCTGACGCAATTTTCTTCGCCGATAAAGCCGAATATCCCCTCACGTTGTGCATTTAAGGAAAGCGATTTTCCATCATCCGTACAACCTGCATCTTCAAATGCCTTTTCTTTTTCAGAACCAAAGGTCATTTTCCAACACGAAGCGCCGATTGAGATTATCGAATGGCTGCCTGATAATCGGCATTTGTTGATTCACGTTAGAAGTGTGCCCCGCCAGAGTATCGAAATACTGGATACACAAACGGGCAACACCCAGGTATATGCCGGTGATTTAGAAAATGCACAGAATATCCGCTGGCTGCCGAAAGAGCAAGCCGTAATCTATGCCGACCGCCAAACGGCAAAAATCAGTGGTGTTGACCGGTATGGTATTTGGTTAAGCCGAGGTGCGGGCAAGGCAAGATATTTGTTGGATTATGCGTCTCTGGTTGACCCATCGAAAGCACAAGTGGCATTGCCGGCGGAAGCGGCAGCGTGGTTTGGTGCAGTGCAATATCCGTTCGACCCCGAACAGTGGCGGTATGAGAACTATGCCTATCCCGATATTTTGAAAAAATGGGATAAATTTCCATTTGGTATTGTCGAAAATTGGCAACATACCAAAGCGGTTGTATATGGTCCCCCACGTTTGTACTTGATTGACCGAAAAACCAATCAGGCATGTGAGATTGATTTTGGGAGACCGCGGTATGGATTTTCGCCGCAGTGGAGCCCGGATGGACGGTATTTAGCCATACTGACTGCCACAAACGACCCCGGCACGTTGATGGAACGTAATGATTTGGTCATTGTGGATACAGTGAAAGGGGATGTTTTTAAATCTAACTGGGCGTGGAGCCACACTTGGGATTTAGCGTGGTTTCCGGATTCCCGCCACTTGTTGATGCTGGGGTATCCGAGCGAGGAGGTGGACAATCCTACGCAAAGGCAACAACTTAGGTTGCTGGATGCAGAAACGGGAAATGTAAAAGATGTACTTTCAGAGTATGACTTTGGAGGAGGACAGCCGGGTTCTCAACTGGCACTTTCAGACAATGGCAAAGAAATGGTTGTAAAATGTCCTACTTGGGATACAACCAAACCATTGATATTGAAAAACCGAATCTGTCTTATTTCAATTTCTGCTAGCAAATAGAAGGGAAATCTTATGCGCGTTAAATTACTTTTTACGATTTCCCTGTCAATGGGATTGTTGTTTTTACTGTGGGGCTATGCGGGTTCCTATCCCGTGAATGTGCTTGCATCTTCGTCAACATCAAATACATCTGTAACCTCTGTGGTAACAGTCACTATGTTTGAATTATCTCCAACGGGTGCGTCAACAGGTCAAACCTGCACCTCTGGCAGTACCAAATGGGGATGTACGGCATATTGCGACAACAATGACA
>CAYZQQ010000611.1:0-1658 GCA_964480075.1 uncultured Anaerolineaceae bacterium | reverse complement strand
CTTCCGATATGAGGAAGTTGTGGCAGTAATGCCATCCATTTTTCCGGTTGAGATGCGGTTAACAGGGCGTTCCCGCATTCAATAGCCAGCGGCAACAGGTCGGGGCGCATTTGCAGTGCCTCTGTATAAAGTTTGGCGGCTGTTTTGTGTTCTCCGTCTTCCTGAGCCAACATCGCCAGACCACGCATTGCCCACACAGACACGGTATGTTGCAGTGAATGTTCCCATGCTTGACGCGCTCCGTTGCGGTCGCCGTTGTATGCCTTCATTACGCCCAAATGAAACCACGCCAACCAATGATTGCCTTTTGGGGTGTGTATTGAATTTTCCAGCATTATGCGCCAAGCGGTGGCTGTCATAAAACCATGCGGTGTTTCTTCGGGGGAGGTTTCCGGCATATAGCCATTTGTTAACAATGATAACCAGGAGGCTTGCGCTGTACCGATTGTTTGTTCGTCAAATACCACGCCGGGGAAGGAAAGTGGATGAAGATTGTTTGTGCGTCGGCGCAAAATTTCGAGCGCACCCCATCCCGACCCATTTTGCAATATCTCGGCAGGGGGGGTGTTTTCAAATGTTTCGCCCCGTTTATGTTCTCGTTCCAATTGTTCTGCCGGTATTAATGTTTCCAATGCTTGCTCAACCGATGTTTGCGCCGATAGCCAATCTGAACTGTGGATGGCAGTGGGGTTGGTTTCTAAAAGTCCATACGCCTCCAACCATGACCAATTGGTATGGGCAGGCATTGGCAGATGTTCTAGTTGTGTTTGTGCCAATCCAGCTTGAATTTCGATGTATGGCTGCCCGGTGGGTGACAGAAAGTGCTGCCATTTTCGCCCGCCGACGCCGGATCCCCATAGAAATAATTTTCGTCCGCGCAATTGCCGGGTAGAGGTTTGAACCAATCCTTTGCCGGTTTCATCAAGCGCGGTAATCCATGGACGCTGTGTCGTCGGGATATTGAAAAAATAATCTGCGGAATGTTGAATACGGGTGGGGTAGGTATAGTCAGTTTCTTTCGGCGCGCTGGGGGTAGGAATTAATTTGAATTTGCCGTGGTAATCGAAATGGAAGGCATTTTGTGCGGGGGCTATCACGCGGGTGGTGGGCGTTTCGGGCACGGCGATATTTGACCACCAATACATCGGGATTTTGTGAGCGTGATGGTTGGCAATGCGAACGCGCACAAACAGCACCGGCGAATCATCAGGAAGATAGGCATCAATTTGAAAAACGACGCGACGCATACGCTCCCATTCATACATGCGCAGTATCGGCGTTCCATCGGGAGACTCGACCCGCGCGGCGAAAAGAGGCGAACAGGTAAACGGCGAATGTCCGATTGTCCCGATATTCCATTCTGCGCCACCGCTGAACCACGCATTACGCAAAGCCAAATTTGCCGGTTGGAAAACGGGGTTAACCGATAACAATTCGCGCCGGGTAGGTTTGTGCACCAACGACCAAAGTCGCCCGCCTAATTCTAGCAGAAATACAGCCTTTAATGTTTCGTTTTCTAATGTGGCAACCTTAAATTCTTTTGGATGTCGATGACGAGTGTAATTATCCTGCATAGTATATGGCAAGATATTCGGTACTCGCCCTAAGCCTATATTTCGCAGTTGAAAAACGGAATAGACAACCGGAGTTGAATTTAT
>CAYZQQ010000610.1:0-1659 GCA_964480075.1 uncultured Anaerolineaceae bacterium | reverse complement strand
ACATCGGCATTGTGGAACAGGAGCCGTTTTTGTTCAGCCGCTCCATCCGCGAAAATATTGCCTATGGTGTGCGCCGCAAAGTGACGCAGGCAGAGGTAGAAGAGGCTGCCCGCGCCGCCGCCATCCACGATGTGATTGAAACGTTCCCGCAGGGGTACGACACAGTGGTCGGCGAAAAAGGGGTGACGCTTTCCGGCGGGCAGAAACAGCGCATCGCCATTGCGCGCACGCTGCTGAAAGACCCGCGCATCCTCATTTTGGATGACTCGACATCATCGGTGGACACGGAAACGGAAGGGCAGATTCAAACCGCGCTCAACCGTCTGATGGCGGGGCGCACCACATTCATCATCGCGCACCGGGTGCAAACCGTTATGCGCGCCGATAAAATCATCGTGCTGGAAGATGGGCGCATCGCCCAAATGGGCACGCACACAGAACTGCTCTCTCAACCGGGGTTGTACCGTGAAATTTACGAGATTCAGTCGCAGATGGAAGAAGTTGTTTCCGGTTGACCGTAGGGGGCGGACAATGCTCGCCCCGACCCACGAAACTCACCGGATGACGGATGAAAAACGTGTGGCTATACCTTTTTCCCGGCAATAAATTGCCGGGCTGAAAGCGGAAGCCGACTGAAAGTCGGCTTGAACTTTGAGCCTTGAACTTCAGTTCGAGGCTCACCAAACCGCCAATAACTAATTACTAACAAACCGACGCTCATTATCAGGAGATATCATGTCAGACTTTTATTTTGAAGAAGAAGAATTCAATACCCAGTTCAACGGGGCAACGCTAAAACGCATCTTCGGGCTGGCAAAACCCCACTGGCGCTGGGTAGCCGGATTCGTGCTGCTCATCGCCGTGGTAGCGGTGCTTGATTCGGTGTTCACGTTCATCAGCAAACTCATCATTGATGAGGGCATTGTCGCCAAAAACCCGGAACGGCTGAAAGAGTTGATTTACCTGTACGGCGGGCTGGTCGTCATTCAATCGGCAGGCGTGTTCGGCTTTATTTACCTGACCGGCATTCTGGGCGAGCGAATCCGCTACGAGTTGCGGCGCAATCTGTTCAACCACCTACAGGAATTGTCGTTCAGCTATTTTGACAAAACGCCCATTGGCTGGATTATGTCGCGCGTCACATCTGACACTGAACGCATCGCCGAGCTGGTCACGTGGGGCACGCTGGATACCACCTGGGCAATCTTCAACCTCATCACCGCCGTCATTTTTATGACCATCATCAACTGGAAATTGGCGCTGATGGTGTTCCTGATTATTCCGGTGCTGCTATTCATCGCCACCGAATTCAAAAAACACATCATCGTGCAATACCGGCGGGTGCGAAAGTTGAACTCAAAACTGACCGGCACATACAATGAAAACATCACCGGGGTGCGGGTGGTAAAGGCGCTGGTGCGGGAAGACCGCAATCTGGAAGAATTCGACAATCTTGCCAGCGAGTTGTACCGCGCGGCATACCGGGCGGCGTGGCTGTCGGCGCTGTTTCTGCCGGTGGTGCAGATTGTCGCGGCGATGGCGCTCGGCGCGGTGATATGGTACGGCGGGGTGCAGGCGCAGCTCGGCGTGATGACCATCGGCGGGATTCAGGCGTTCATTTCGTACCTGACGTTCATGATGTTCCCCATTCAGGATATG
>CAYZQQ010000609.1:0-1673 GCA_964480075.1 uncultured Anaerolineaceae bacterium | reverse complement strand
TGGCTTGACGGTGCATTATGTCGATTGGGGCGGCGATGGCCCGCCGCTCATTTTGATGCCCGGACTGACCGCCAACGCCCGCTCATTCGACGGGTTGATGGCCGCCGGGCTGACCGAACATTTTCGCGTGCTGGCAGTAGATTTGCGCGGGCGCGGTCAAACCGACAAACCTGAAACCGGATACCGCATGGCCGACCACGCCGCCGACATCATCGGCTTGATGGACGCGCTGGGGTTGGAAAAGGTGATTCTCGGCGGACATTCTTTCGGCGGATTGTTGGGTATTTATATGGCGGCAAATTTTCCGAAACGGGTAAAAAAGTTGATCATCATTGATGCCGCCGGTGAACTGCACCCCAATATTCGACGACTGATTCAACCCTCGCTAGACCGATTGGGCATTATGTTCCCATCGTGGGATGTTTATAAATCGGCAATTCAAGCGATGCCTTTTTTGCACGGTTATTGGGATGACGCGCTGGAAGCGTTCTTCCATGCCGATGTACTCTTTAACGATGATGGCACCGTACAAGCACGCTCGAAACCGGAAGCCATCGCTGAAGCCGCCGAAAAAGGGTTGGATGAACCGTGGATGGATTATCTGCATAGCATTGACCAACCCGCATTGCTTTTAAACGCCACCGAACCCTATGGGCCCGCCGGCACGCCACCCATTCTCCCCGAAACCCAAGCCAAAGCAACCGTCGCCGCACTGAAAAACGGGAAATATATCCGCATGCCGGGCAACCATATGACCGCGCTCTTTGGCGAAAATGCCCGTTTTGTGGCGGACACCATCGCCAAATTTGCAGAGGAGGGATAGCCCATGACCCAACCGACCGTCGGTATTGTCAGCGTGGGCACATTCTCCCCCGAAACATTCATCACCGCCGCAGAAATCGCCGCAGAAAGCGGATTGCCCGAATGGGTAGTGCGCGAAAAACTCGGCATTGAGCGCAAATTTATCGGCGACCCCGACATTCACCCCAATGAAATGGGCGTGCGCGCCGCACGCGAATGTCTGGCGCAAACAGATATTTCGCCCGAAGAAATTGATGTCGTCCTCTGCACCACCGAAGAATGGCGCGAGTATTTTCTGTGGACATCCGGCGTCGATATGGCGTACCAACTCGGCGCGAAAAACGCTTGGGCCATGGACATTCACGCGCGTTGCGCCACCACGGTCGGCGCGATGAAAATGGCGAAAGATATGATAATTGCCGACCCCGACATCAACACGGTATTGATTGCGGGCGGCTACCGCGTCAGTGATTTCATCAACTTTAAAAATCCACGCACCTCATTTTTGTTTAACATCGGTACGGGCGGCGGGGCGATGCTGTTACGTAAAAATTGGCATCGCAACCACATTCTCGGCGCACATTTAATGGCCGATGGCTATATGAGCCGCCACGTGGTGGTTCCCGCCAGCGGCACAATCGAATTTCCCACCGATGAAAATGTGGCGGCGGGCAAGTTTTATTTCGATTTGGTAGAGCCGGAAAAGATGAAAGCCCGCCTCAACAAAGTTTCAATGGATAACTGGATGACCTGCATTCATGAATCGCTGCGCAAAAGCGGCACAAAATCGGATGGCACGCCCTTCACTCAAGCCGATTTATACTCGCCACGGTCATAAAGTAACCTTTTGAAAGGTTTGAAACTTGAGAGTT
>CAYZQQ010000608.1:0-1687 GCA_964480075.1 uncultured Anaerolineaceae bacterium | reverse complement strand
CCTCCCAATTTGCCCCACAAGATTTTTCTGCCGCTGGTGATGCGACCGGCTGCGGCGGCAGGAAATCTACCGGCAGGTGTGGCGCGATTCACGGCGATGGCGGAGGAAAATAAGCGCTATGTTTCGCAATATGCCGACCATTTGGGCGACCATTGGTTTTGGCAGAAATTGGATGTGCTGGGTAACCCCACCGCCGACCTGTCGCTGACACTGAACCTGCCGCTGACCGCTCCGGCGGCGGAACTGACCGTATGGTTGCAGGGTATCACCGCCGGAACGCATCAAGTGCAAGTGGCAGTCAATGGGCATGCAGTGGCGGATGATTCGTGGGACGGACAAACGGCACATGCTATCACGGCGACGGTAACGGCGGGCTTTTTGCGCGACGGCGACAACACCGTCACGCTATCACTGCAGAGCGGATGGGGAGCAGTCTGGGTGGATGGCACAAAAATAAGGTATCCCGCACGCCCCAACGGGGGAAAACAGATGCTATTTTACAGCGAAAATAATTCGCATAGCTATAGCTTTCCGGGATGGCAAACCGACACACCCATCGTGTTGGATGTGACCGCGCCAACTGCCGCCTCTCGCGTCACCGGTTTTTCGCTGGCGGGCGATGGTACGCTTTCCATAGCTGATACAGTCGCGGGGGAGCATCGCTATTTTGTGGCGGCGGAAAATGCTATTGCCGCTCCGAAAGCCATTCAGCCCGCCAAACGGGTCATCGCCCCCCCGGACGGGGCGGATTACATCATCATTACCCATCCCGATTTCGCGGCTGCGATAGCGCCGTTGGCGGCGCGGCGGGCTGCGCAGGGATTGCGGGTGACCACGGTGGATGTGCAGGCAATTTACGATACATTCGGCGATGGACGGGTCTCGCAGGATGCCATCAAAACTTTTTTGCGGCACGCTTTTGACACGTGGACACCACCGGCGCCGGCGTATGTGTTGCTGGTCGGCGATGGACAGTATGACTTTAAAAATTATTTGGGGTGGGGTAATCCGAATTTTATTCCACCGTTTTTGGCGATGGTTGACCCGTGGCTCGGTGAAACGGCGGCGGACAATCGGTACGTCACGCTCACCGGCGGCGATAATTTCCCCGATATGGTTATCGGGCGGTTGCCAGTCAATTCTGCCACCGAAACAGAAACGGTGGTGGATAAAATTTTGAAATACGAAACTCATCCGTTTCCCGGCAATTGGCGCGAGAAACAATTGTTGGTCAGCGATAATTGTGATGCAGCGGGCAATTTTTACAATTCCAGCGATAACATATATAATAACACAGCATCCTCACTTACCTCTGCACGATTCTATTATCCACAAGATTTAGGCGCGCCGTGTGCATATACCGCTACGCAATTGTATGGCGATATTCCGGCGTTGCGGAACGATTTTTTGCAAGCATTTAATCGTGGCGCGGGCATCGTTGCGTTTAACGGGCACAGTTCGTGGCATCAGTGGGCGGGGGGCAATCGAACGACCGGCGCAGAGGAATCTGTATTTCATTGGAGCCTCAATTCGTCGGAGAATGATATTCTTCAGTTGAAAAATGGCTATCAGTTGCCGATTGTATTGGGCTTAACTTGTTTTACCGGTTCTTTTCAGCATCCGCAATATCCCACATTGGATGAAAGGTTGCTTCGTCAGGTGAAGTGCGGGGCGGTGATGGTGTGGG
>CAYZQQ010000607.1:0-1695 GCA_964480075.1 uncultured Anaerolineaceae bacterium | reverse complement strand
CCCCCCCCACCTGCGCGAAGCGCTTCGTTCAACAATAATTTTCGTTGGAAAAATAAGATGCGTTTGCCCTGTATCGAATTTTCGTCAGTTTGACTCCTCTAAAATGCTGCGGTATGATGGCACGCAACCAAATTAAAAATTTGCACCGAAAAAGAGGTTGATGATGACTCACATTCTCGATAACATTACGGTAATCGATTTAACTCAGGCGATGGCGGGACCATACTGCACTATGATGCTCGGTGATATGGGCGCGAAGGTCATCAAAATTGAGCGTCCCGGCAAAGGCGACCAGAGTCGCGGCTGGGGACCGCCCTTTTTGGAGGGAGAAAGCACCTATTTCTTAAGTGTGAATCGCAACAAAAAAAGTTTATCCCTAAATATCCGCAGCGCGGAGGGGCAAAAAATCCTGCATAAATTGGTGAAACACGCCGATGTGTTCATCCACAATATTCCCAAACAGGCATCGCGGGAACGGGCAAAAGTGGACGAATCCTCATTGCGTGCTCTGAATCCGCGATTGGTGTATTGCAGTGTGTCCGGTTACGGCAACAGCGGTCCATACGCCGACCGTCCCGGTTACGATATGGTGGCGCAGGGCGAAGCTGGGCTGATGAGCGTCACCGGCGCGCCCGGCTCCGACGGCGAGCCATATCGCTACCCCGTGCCACTGGCGGATATGACCACCGGGTTGTATGCCACCATCGGCATTTTGGGCGCGCTGTTTGCCCGCGAGCGCACCGGTACGGGGCAGGCAATTGATGTCAGTCTGTTGGAAAGCCAAACGGCATGGTCAACCATTTTGGCGGCGAATTACCTGAACGCGAGCGTGGTTCCGCCGCGATTGGGCAACGACCATCCCAGCATTGTGCCGTATCAGGTTTTTCCGGCAGCAGATAAATATATCATTGTGGCGGTGGGAACCGAAAAACTGTGGGCGGCATTCTGCCAATCGTTGGGATTGGCACATCTGCAAAACAACCCGCGCTATCACACCAACGCCGACCGGCTGGCGCATCGAGAGGAATTGACAGCGGAACTGGAAGCGATTTTTAAAACACAGCCCGCCGATTTCTGGCTGGAAAAATTGCGGCAGGCGGGCATTCCCAATGGACCCATCAACCGCATTCCGGAAACAATGGAACATCCCCAATTGCGGGCGCGACAATTTATTGTGGAATTGGAACATCCGCTGGCAGGATTGGTAAAATCGCTGGGCAACCCGGTGCGATTGTCGGACACGGCGGTGAGCTACCGCACGCCGCCGCCCATGCTCGGCGAACACACGGCAGAAATTCTGCAATCGCTGGGGTATGCGGAGGATGCTTTTGATGCACTAAAATCGGCGGGAGTGGTGTAGCTATTCTGCCGCCCGCCCGGTGCGGCGGCTCTCGGTGAGTTTGCGCCATTCTTCCAACCCACGTTTTCCTTCGGTGAAAATCCCGATGACATCATGGGTGAATTTTGATCCGGAACCGATGACCAGCCCGGTGATGAACACATCCGCCCCGGCGTTCACCGAGAATCCCAGCATACCGAACATCTGCAATCGTGCCGCAGATGCCAAAATGATGCCCAACACGATACCCAGCGCCGCCGATGCCCATGTTTTGAACGTTGCATATTTTTCGCCGGTGGGGGTAATGCCCACCATATCCATCAAGGTTGCAACCACTCCCCACAAGGTTTCCAGCA
>CAYZQQ010000606.1:0-1703 GCA_964480075.1 uncultured Anaerolineaceae bacterium | reverse complement strand
ACAAACCCCCAGCCCACACTGTACATCACCGCCATCATCGCCCCCAAAATGGTTGCCAGCAAAAACGGCAGGCGCGAACCTCGGCGCGCAAAAAAATCGGCTGCCCATGTATTCGATACCAATCGCACCAGTCGATTGGCGCTGAGCAGTATCCCGACCAGCGGCAGCGCGATTCCCAACTGCGGGGCATCAATGGGCAACAGGCTATACATCAGCGAATCGCCCATAATGGATAAGCCGGTTGCGGCTGCCACCACCAGCACCAACCGCAGCGATGAGGTGTTTTTTGTCATCAGGTTTATCCCTCTATGAAGAGCAAATCAATCCGGTTGAATGAGACGAACGGCTGTGAGTGTGTCATCCATTGCTCCATTTGCAAAGTTGTGCAATTTTGAAGATAATAAGTTGTTGTGGTAACACTATTTTAGCGCACGTCAACGATTCTGAAAAATTGTAAGATTTTGCGTTCACGCGCGTCTGATAAACGAATATTTTAGTCGATACACCGATATTTTATTTTCAAAAAAGGATTGTTATACCATGGATTTTCAACTTTCAATGCCAAAATCAAGTGACGACCACGAAAACAAACCAAATCCCGATGAAATCCGTGACACCATCATCATTGGTTCCGGTCCTGCCGGGTTAACTGCCGCAATTTATGCCGCGCGCGCCCACCTGAACCCCCTAATGATTGAAGGCTATTTCAGCGGCGGGCAGTTGATGGACACTACCGAAGTGGAAAACTACCCCGGCTTCAAAACCGGCATTATGGGTCCGGATTTGATGGCAGAAATGCGTGCCCAAGCCGAGCGTTTTGACACCGAGTTTATCACCAAAGATGTCACCCAAGTTGATTTGACCGGCGACATCAAAAAAGTTTGGGTGGAAGGTGAGCTGTATCAAGCCAAAACCGTAATCATTTCCACCGGCGCAACTGCCAACTATTTGGGGCTGGAAAACGAAAAACGGCTGGTGGGGCACGGGGTGAGCGCGTGCGCCACCTGCGATGGTTTCTTCTTCAAGAATCAAGAAATCTGCGTTATCGGCGGCGGTGACAGCGCAATGGAAGAAGCCACCTTCCTGACAAAATTCGCCAGCAAAGTGTATATCATCCATCGCCGGGATGAGTTTCGCGCCTCCAAAATTATGGTCAAAAAAGCCGCCGACAACCCCAAAATCGAGTTTGTTTTTAGCTCGGTTGTGGAAGATGTGCTGGGTGATGATGTGGTCACCGGTGTTCGCCTGAAAAACGTCAAATCCGGCGAACTCACTGACCTGCCCGTTGATGGCATGTTCCTCGCTATCGGACACACGCCCAACACCAAACTATTCGCCGGACAATTGGAAATGGGCAAAAAAGGGTATCTCGTCACTTCCACCGACAAACACCGGATTACGGCGACCAGTTTACCCGGCGTGTTTGCCTGCGGCGATGTGCAGGATGACCACTACCAGCAGGCAATCACTGCCGCCGGCAGCGGATGTCAAGCCGCGTTGGATGTGGAACACTATCTTGAAGCGTTGGAAACAGAAGCAGTAGAATCGCTGCTGGCTGCCGCGGCATAGTGGAGAGTATGAAACAGGGGCAACTCGTATGAGTTGCCCCTGTTGCTTCTTCTGCCACTTTTTGTTGTAACCGTTCATCGAGGGTAGGACTCGAGGCGAATAGGTTACGCTGAAAACGTAACCTAAACGTAACC
>CAYZQQ010000605.1:0-1711 GCA_964480075.1 uncultured Anaerolineaceae bacterium | reverse complement strand
CATGGTGGCGCGACCCCTTTGCCGCCTATCGCCGACCTAAAAAAGAAACGGACACTAAAAGCCCCACGCCCATCCGTCCGGTCGTCGGGCGCGCCGTGTGGCGCGAGTTTGCCGGATTATTTTTGCCGTCACACAAAGATTATCGCCCGGCTATTATCAACCAGTGGGAGGATGTCAGAGATGTTTTGCCCTACGACGATGATATGCCCGTCCCGCTGCGCGTCATTGGCATACGCACCAATACGAGAATGAAGATATTTGAGTGGCAGGAAACCGGCTTTGCCATATCGCCCCATCTGCTTTCTGACCGGATAACTGCCCATTTTATTGAAGCTGGGCTGGAGTTTGCGAAACAATGTGACGGTATCGTCAAAAATACATTTCGGCAGTATTTTGGCGGTGACGGGAAAAATAAACGCTTTGAGAGTGTCACTACTCAAATGAGCCGCCAATACTGGCAAGAATTGGGTGTAGAATTTCATAACTATATTGCTCAATTCACCGCCGTTGCCGATGGCAACCCCTTGTTTCAACGCTGGTTGGAGCAAACAATTCAACAAGCCATTGGTGTGTTTTCCAAAGCTGCTGATTCTCTGCCGGACGACGGGTTGACCCTGCGCAAACGAGTTGAAGCCGTCAATCATTGCCGCGCCAAACTTTACGCTTATCGCAAAAAAAATCATCCTCAGGAGGAAACCGAATGACCACAACCAAAGACCAATCTATAAATACGTTTATCCAAAAGTTGGCAAAACTGGATGCCGGCGACCGCGCCCGACTCAAACGCAACGCCGGTAATCGTCTGAACGAATCAAACGGCGTATTGGGGCTATTTTACAACAAATTGCTGCCATATAAAGTGGGGCGATGGGATGAGGCATGGTATTTTCTGGTTGCCACCCTCTATCCGCTGGAAAAAGAAGTGTCGGCTGCTCCGCCGCCGTCAAATTTGGGAGAATCGTTGCGCCGGATTCGGAGCACCAAAAACGAAGCCGGTTTGGACAAACGGGTGGAACGCTTGCTGGATGCCGACGAGCAACAATTGCCCTTCCACCTGCGACAAGCCATTCACCTTTTAACATCCAATCGGGGGCGGGTCAACTGGGAGCAACTCCTCAAAGACTTGCAGGGGTGGTCGCATCCTGAAAAATATGCGCAAAAAAATTGGGCGCGCAGCTATTTCCGCCGGGAAGCGCCAGCCGTCGACAATCAATAATTCAACCTATTAATAATTATTTCAAAAAAGGAGATTTACCATGCTTATTCAAATCCATATGTTGCAAAATTACGCTCCCTCCAATCTCAACCGCGATGACTCCGGTTCGCCCAAAAGCGCCGTTTTTGGCGGGCATCCCCGGGGGCGCATCTCCAGCCAATGCCTCAAACGGAGTATCCGCCGCTCGGAAATATTTGAAGCCGCATTTAAAGCTGATGGACTTTTGGCGATGCGCACCAATCGCTTGCCCCGCTTGATTAACGCCGAACTGGAAGCCTTGGGTGTACCGGAAGCCGACCGCAAAAATATCGTCAGCCGCCTGCCGGAAATCGGTAAACGGGGAGGCGACGGCAGCGCCAAAAAAGAGGATGGCGCGGAAGAAAAAGAACTGCAAACGCGAATGCTGGTCTATCTAACCCCGGTCGAAGTTAAAGAGGTGGCGCAAAATATGTGGAAACTGTATCAGGAAAAAGGGGAAAAGGCTTACGCCAAACT
>CAYZQQ010000604.1:0-1713 GCA_964480075.1 uncultured Anaerolineaceae bacterium | reverse complement strand
GTGTCGCTGTCCAGCCCGGCGGCAAGCGTTAGATTTGCCTGCGAATCTAAATCTACCACCAGCACTTGTTTACCGCGTTCAACCAGCCCTGCTCCCAGCGACATGCAGGTGGTTGTTTTGGCAACGCCGCCTTTTTGATTACTGAATGCCAGAATATGAGCCATGGTCTCCTCCAAAGTGCGTGCTATCGTCGTGCAGAAATGGGATTCAATGCCGACTGCGCGTCATCAATGGCGGCAACTTCCACCTGCATCATTTCCTCAAAATCGGCAGTGGTCAAATCAAAATGTTCCACAGCATCTTCACTCACGGGATATGCCAACCCATCGCTGCCCAGCCCGACACCCACCATCAGTGCGGCGGCATCTGCCAAATGCACCCATTCGGTTACCGGCGGGTCAATAGTTGCCAAATTGGGTTCGTGATGATAGCGAATGGCTTCGACCAGCAGGGCGGGCAACTGCCATTCTTCGGCGATACGCCCCCCCAGTTGCGCATGATCCATCCCGGTGAGCCAGCGTTCCAATTCAACAAACGATGCACCCTGCTGCTGCATATTGATCCATTCTGCCTGCCACGATTTTTCATGCATCAGCAATTCATCCAGCACCAATTTGCCAATATCGTGCAGCAACCCGGCGATAAACACTTGGTCGGCGCGGCGATATTTTTTAAACTTTGCCAGCCATTTCGCGCCGGATGCCACTGCAATGGAATGGTACCACAGCGCGCTCCGTTCCATGCTGTATCCCGGCATTTTGCGATTGAGCATTTCGCTCACCGAAACCGTGAGCAATAAATCGCGGACTTCCACCGTTCCCAGCGCCAAAATCGCTTTATCCAACGCTGCAACTTTATAGCGCAACCCGTAAAACGGACTGTTTGCCCACTGCAACAATCGCGCCGACAGCGTTTGGTCCATACCGATGATCCGCACCAAATCTCGAATTTTGTAATCGGGGTCATCCAGCAATTGCAATGACTGCAATGTTGTCTGTGGCAAACTGGGAAGTTTTTGAGTGTATTTGAAAATTACGTCAAAATCTATCTTGGGCATAATTCCCGCCTTACCTTCTGTGCATCCGCACAAGTTTATTATCTGCCGTCCTGCTGTTTTATCATCACACGGAAGGGTTCCACAACGCCCACACGTTTAGAAAAATTCCGCAATCGTTCTAACACGGGATAGGTTATTTCCTGTCCTTTGGGAACCAGAAGCAATCCGTTCACCGCTTCAATATCTTCATGGGCAATCATCCCGATGCTTAAATCTTTAACCCGGACTGTTTTGATAATTTGCCCGATTTTCTCAAAGTGCATTGCTTCCAGCGCGGTAACAATTTCAAGTTTGTAATCGTCGCGCCGCGCTCGCAGCACCGCCAGCGCTTCGCGTTGGGGGACACCGCTGGCAACCAGTTGGTCAAAATCGAGGCTCACTTTTAATATTTGTGCCCCCAGCGCAATAGTGCGCGCCTCTTCCGACAATTCTTCATCGGGGGCAAACTCTTTATATGATTTTTGCTGTCCGGCAATCATTTGCGCGATGGCATGCAATCGGGGAATGTTTGCCAGTAATTTGCTGCCCACCTGCGGATGCGCGTTGAACATTGCTTTTTCATCGCCGGTCAATGGCGCTTGGGCGTATACCCGTTCCAGCAAATCATTTGGCATGGTAACACAGCCGATTTCCGATAACAGTCCGGCGATTTCATA
>CAYZQQ010000603.1:0-1719 GCA_964480075.1 uncultured Anaerolineaceae bacterium | reverse complement strand
TGTTGCGCACCATAATAAAACCAGCGCCGAGTATCAGCACGATAGCGGATATTCCCACCAAAAAGAATATAAATCTAAAAATATAACGAATGATGGTCATAAATATTCTTCCAAATCCCAGCCGTTTATGATTCAAAAACTAACGAAAAACTATCGGGGTTTTTCAATGCATTAAGTTCAATATCGGCATCTAAACTTTCCCATCGCAATTGTGATGGGCTAATTTGTGTCATTGCGTAAATTTCAGAAACGGTAGCCTTCTTAAATACTGGATAGTCTGTAAATGGAATGAAATACTCTTTATCACCGGCAAGCGCCCAAAAACCGTGTGCGCTGATATTGGTGACTTCACTGTTTAAAGTGTTTGTGCCAAACTCTTTTGAACTCATCTTGATGCTCCTGTACCAGTTTTTCTATTTTCCGTAAGTCTCTTGATTGCAAATTGTAATAATTTGCCAACGCGACTATTGGTTCCAACCAGAATTTTGCCGTACCATCAGCCGTGGCAACGTGAACATGCAATCCGGTTTCTTCACGGCTATTGAAAAAAAATCGATATTTACCAATGCGTAAAATAGTTGGAGACATTAATGTTCACCGCTATCCAAAAAATGCTGTAAAATGACGGCGGCGGCAGCGGCATCTATGGGAATTTTCCCTTTTTTGCCCGCCTCGCGCAAATATTCCGCCGCGTCAACGGTGGTATACGTTTCATCCACCATTTTGATGGGGATAGTGAGCCGTTCCGCCAGCGCGTCACGATGTTTGAGCACCCGTTTTGCCTGAAACCCAATCGGCTCATCGGGGTTGAAAGTGGTGGGCAAGCCCATCACCAGCAAATCCGCCCCCGTTTTGGCGACCAGCGCTTTGATTTTAGCATACGTTTCTCTGTTGCTGCCACGCTGAATGACACTGTGGGGGCTGGCAAAAAATCCTTCCGAAAAAGCCACCCCCACCCGTTTGTCACCCCAATCGAGCGCTAAAATACGGGTCACTCCCCCTCTCCAAATATCAGCGGCGACACATCTTTTACATCCACCGAAATCCGCGATACCAGCGCGGGTAATCGCCCCAACCAATTTGGCGCAACATCTACCCCCGGCACGCCGACAATCGGCAAACTGTTGCTCATCCACTGTTGGGCTTCCCCGATGGGTTGGAATGAAATGGCATCTTTTACTTGTTCGACATCAATTTTTGATACCACCAGCCCTTCGGCAGTCACGGGGAACGTCACCGCACGGTCGGTTACGGCTTGAATACCACCCGCCGTAAAGCGCAATCCTTTGGGCAACAGTGTTTTGCCGGGGGGAACTTCATTCAGCAGCGCCAAATACGCCAGCCGGTTGGCGTTATAATCGGCGACCACCGTGCCGCGCACCACGGCGTGCATCTCTGCGCCCAGTGCGTCAGAGACATCTCCCGAAAATTTATCGTATGTCAAATCAAGCTCAATTACCTGTAACGATTCGGGCGGAATATATTTTTGGGCATCCAGTTCTGCTTGCATTTGCGCGTACCCTTCTTGTTGAATGAGTTGCCGCAATTTTGAGCGCACCCGGTCTTTGTCATCATCGGTGACCACCCCCGCTTCGCGCACCGAGCCGCCCCCAATGGGTGTATCGTTGATGACCCGCACCAGCAATCCCAGTGACGGGTTGGCAAAACGGTTAATCTGTCCGGAGGACACATTTCCGCTGGGACCCGGTTTTACGGCGA
>CAYZQQ010000602.1:0-1723 GCA_964480075.1 uncultured Anaerolineaceae bacterium | reverse complement strand
GCACGGACGCGGGCTGGTATTCAACCCCGGCGAGCGAGTGGAAGGCTACACCACCTTTCTGTGGGCGGCGCTGATGGCGGGGGCAATCCGGCTGGGGGAGGATGTGGTCGCTGTGTCGCAAATTATCGGCACGGTTGCGGGGCTGGGGACGCTATGGCTCACGTTTTCTCTGGGCAAACGCTACCGGCAACCGCTGGCGGGCGCGCTGGCGACGATGGTGCTGGCAGGCACGGCAGGGTTCGCGCGATATGCCGTTTCCGGGTTCGAGATGCTCTTTTTCACGTTCCTGATTCTGCTGGGCGTGACGCTGTATCTGAACGCCATTGAGCGCGGCGGACAACTCGGCGGTGCGGGAGTCGTTTTCGCACTGGCGGCGATGACTCGCCCCGAAGGCGCGCTGGTGTTCGGACTGGTTTCGCTACATTTTCTGACTGTTTTATGGCGGCATAACTCCGCCGATACCCGCACCAAAATCACCCGCTTCGGCGTGTGGGGAGTGAGTTTCGGCATACTGTACGGCACATATTTTCTCTGGCGATGGCATTTTTACGGCTATCTGCTGCCCAACACATTTTACGTGAAAGCCGGCGGGTTCGGTATCACGCTATTTCGGCGGGGAATCCTGTATCTGTTGCTGATGGCAGTTGCTGCCAATCCTCAAATTCTTCTATTGGGAGTAGCCGGTTTTTGGTGGAAAGACAATCGTGTTCCCAAAAACACTTTCTTTTTTGTGGTTGCAGGATATCTTTTCTATTTGATGCTAGTTGGCGGGGACGATTACAAGAATTTCGGTATTCGATTTTTACTGCCTCTACTGCCGTTAATATACTTTTCAGGGATGATGGGTTTGACCGAAAAACTGTCAAAATGGACACCGCCCCGACGGGAAAAAACTTTGATTGCTCTTGCTGCCACATGGATAATGCTACTGGCTGGATGGTCAGCGCCGGAACGAAACACATACAACACCATCATTAACCTGCATTGGATAGATTTGGCACAGTGGGTACAGACTTATGCCCAACCCGGCGACACGCTCGCGGTGGATGCCGCCGGAACGCTGCCATTTTACACCGGATTGCGCACCATTGATATGTTCGGATTGAATGACACCCACATCGCGCATCTGCCGAAAATAGTCGGCGCGGGCACTGCCGGACACGAAAAATCCGATCCGGCATATGTTTTGGCGCAACAGCCCACGTACATTGTGAGTTGGATAAATGCCGCCGGGAAACCCATCACCGCCGGCTTGCCGACCGTCGCCGCGGAATTTTCTCGCCACTACCGGCTGCGGGCGGTGGTGCTGATGCACACCCCCTCAAACCCGAACATTCCCATCATTGTGGATGACGCAGCATTCACCCCTGCCCTGCATCAATTGGGGTACATTTACGGATTATTTCAACGAATAGATTGAGGCTTTACCGGAAATTTACAGCCATTGGCGAAAGAATCGGGTATAATGAACCTATGAAACTATCCGTCATCATCCCAATTTATAATGAGGAAGCCACGCTGAAAGAATTGGTCAATCGGGTTGAAGCCGTTTCACTCCCGAAAGAATTGATTCTGGTGAACGACGGCTCAACCGATGGCACGGTGGACATCCTCCGCCGCTGGGAAACGGAAGCGCGCCCCGATATGACCATCATCCACCACCCCGAAAATCGGGGCAAAGGGGCGGCGATTGCCACCGGGTTGGCGCACGCCACCGGCGATT
>CAYZQQ010000601.1:0-1736 GCA_964480075.1 uncultured Anaerolineaceae bacterium | reverse complement strand
TCAAACTAACATTTGCGCTTGACAAATCATAAAAAACCTTAACCTGTCACGGATGGACCTGCCCCTATCATTGGGCAATCCGTGGGGAGTGACATTTCCCCCGTTTTTCACTCCAAAACCGGCTGGATTGCGCCCTGAAGCACAGTGAACGGCTGCGGACCAATAAACAACCGCCCGTTGACATCAATGGTCGGGCGGGTGCGAATGCCCAGCGCACGGCGGCGCTGGTCTTGCGCTTTTACCCGCTCAACATAGGTTTGAGCATCCACACACTGATTAAATTTGTCGTAGTCCATATCAACCTGCTGTGCCAGCTCTTTTATCACCGCGCGGACATCGCCGCCATATAATTGCGATTGATTCTCAAACAGCACATCGTGCAATGCCCAAAACCGGTTCTGGTCGGCGGCACATTCGGCGGCATTGTGTGCCTGCACCGAACGGTCTGCATGGTCGAGAATAGTGTTGAACACCAGCAACACTTTCCCGGTTTTGACATACGTTTCTTTCAATTCCGGCTCTGTTCCCAACACGTAGGAACGGCAGGTGGGTCACAAAAAGTCCGAATAGTCGATGACCACCACCGGCGCATCGGGATTGCCGAGTGTGGGCAATCCATCAGCAGTACGCCCCTGCACCGACAGCCAATCTGGGGCGGGGGTTGGGCTGGGGGGCGCAACGGTATCGGTGGGAGCCACGGTGGGTTCTTTTATCACGACAGCCTCTGTCGCGGTGGGGGAAGGGACTTTCGCTACGGTTGCCGTGGGGGGCGGCAGCGGCGTTGCCGAAGAAACAACAGCGGGCGATGGCACGGGTTTTTCGGTGGGCGGAAGTGTCGCGGGGGGGGCAGTGTTCGCCCCCGTGCCGCCACATGCAACCGCCAGCAGTGCCATCGCCAGCAAAACAAATACAACCGGGGAATATCGTTTCATAGCATCTCCTTTTTATGAAGGGATATTCCTTCCTCTCCGCATGGTATCATACCGATTTTTCATCGTCCGCCAAAAATCGAAATCGTTTTAAGGAAACGATTTTTTTGCTTTCGTGCCAAGTTTCTGCTATTATTTTCCACCGACAGGCAGCCAAAAATTTTCCCCACCGGCTGAAAAATCCATTTTTAAGAAAGGAGCGCTATGGCACACAAACCCATTCGGTTGACGAGTCTGAGCAACTGCGCCGGTTGAGCCAGCAAGTTGGATCCAGAGATCCTGGCGCAGGTTCTGCAGCCACTTCAACAATTGCAAAAAAATAGTTACCCGGACGCGCTGCTGGTGGGCTTGGGAAAAGCGGATGACGCTGCCATTTACAAATTAAACGATGAACAGGCGGTTATTACCACCACCGATTTTTTTACGCCGGTGGTGGATAATCCGTATGATTATGGTGCCATCGCGGCGGCAAACGCACTGAGCGACGTGTATGCGATGGGCGGCGAAGTGCTGTTCGCGCTGAACGTTGCCGCGTTTCCGCCCAAATTGAGCCCCGACATTCTCTCCGAAATTATTCGCGGGGGGGCAGAAAAGGTAATGGAAGCGGGCGCGGTAATTGCCGGCGGGCACAGCATTCAGGATGAAGAGCCGAAGTATGGCTTGGTTGTGGTGGGACTGGTTCACCCCAAAAAAATTTTCACCAAGGGGGGCGCCATCCCCGGTGACAAACTGATGTTGAGCAAGCCCATCGGCACGGGAACCATCAGTACCGCGCTGAAACAGGGCAAAGCCGACGAAAAACACACC
>CAYZQQ010000600.1:0-1737 GCA_964480075.1 uncultured Anaerolineaceae bacterium | reverse complement strand
AATGGGCGGTATGGAGGATCAAAGTAAACGAATGTGTCTTCATCAACTATTTCGCTGCATTTTGTAAAATCGCCAATATATATTTGAGCATTTTGCAAATACTGTGATACAGTAAAAATATTTTTGCTGTTTAATATGGTTGGATTTTTATAACTTCCAAATGGGACGTTAAATTCTCCTTTTCGGTTTAATCGGAACAACCCATTGAAACATGTGCGATTTAGGAAAATTAACATTACAGTATTGCTAATCCATAAATCCGAGAATAAATTTTGATTAATAGTATGTTTTTGTTGGTTGAATTTTTGTCGAATTTGATAAAAGTACGCTTTTCGTTTTTCAGAGGCAAGTTGTTTGTAATGTTTTTCTATAGTATACAATTGTTCAACTAATATATTAGGATGTTGTTGTACCACACAATAGGCTATTCCTAAATCTTGATTAATATCTGAAAGGTACGCAGATACAATGGGATGTCTTTGAATGAAATCAAAAAATACAGCACCCCCACCGATGAAAGGTTCTACGTATTTTGTGATTTTATGTGAATTCAGATTGGTGGGATAATATGCTCGGAGTTGTGGTAACAACTGAGATTTCCCACCAGCCCATTTCAGAAAAGGTTTGGCTTTTATCAGAACAGGCTCAATTATTGGAAGCGCTAATTGTTGCATATTCATATTATACCAAAATTTCTTTTGCCAAGCGAGCTTGGTCGTCCGCCGATGTCATCAGCGTATCGGTGACGATGACGCGCAATCCCAGCCCTTCAATGCGGGCGGCATGCACATCGTCCACCGTGTCCAGCACAAATTCGGTCAGCAATTCCTTTAAATAATCCGCCACACCGAAGGGCGACACTTCCATCCCAAATTCCGCCATAATTTTTGCCAGCGGACCTTTTACCGCTGCCCCGCCGATGATGGGCGACACGGCGATTTTCCGCGCCCGGCTGGCGGCAATCATCCGCCGCAGTCCGGGAATGGCGAGAATCGGGTCGAGGCTCAGCAACGGATTGCTGGGGGCAAACACAATTACATCTGCCATACGGATGGCATTCAGAATTTCACGGTTTACTTCGGCAGTGTTTGCGCCTTCAAACTCAATGCGTTCCACCACCGGTTCAAAATGATGACGCACAAAATACGCTTGAAAGGATAGCTTGCCCCGGTCGGTATGTAAAATAGTTCGCACGGGCGAGTCGGTCATCGGCATGAGGGTGGGTTTTACGCCCAACCGGCGGCACAATTGGGCGGTAATCCAACTAAGGGGATAGCCGCTGTGTCGCCAATGGGTGCGCAGCAGATGGGTCGCCAAATCTTTGTCGCCCAATTTGAACCATACGGGACCGCCGAGCTGTTCCAGCGTGTCCATCGTGCGCCATGATTCGCCCGCCAGCCCCCAGCCCGTTTTGGTATTGTTGATACCCGCCAGCGCATACATCACCGTGTCCAAATCGGGGCTGATGAACAGCCCGAGATGCTCCAAATCGTCGGCGGTATTGCCGATGATGAATAGGTTTTCGGGGGGGATGACCTGCGCCAGCCCGTTCACCATTTTTGCGCCGCCGACGCCGCCCGCCAGCGCGACGATATTTTTGTTGATTGTCATCGGTTGATTGTCCTTTGTTGTTTGTGATGCGTGATGCGTGAAACGCGATAATTTGCAACAACTTCACCCAATCACTCAACGTTCGCTTAAATTTTGTCAATAAAACCGAATTCTGATATATCTTTG
>CAYZQQ010000599.1:0-1739 GCA_964480075.1 uncultured Anaerolineaceae bacterium | reverse complement strand
CGTTGCAGGCAGGGCTGGCAACCGACCGTTTTCTGTGCGAATGGCATTTGTTGAGCGACCGCGTGCGAGACCGCATTCATAACTCGTATGTTGCATCCACTCCCAGCCAATGGCTCGGCGAAAACGGGTATCGGTTGATAAATTATACCAACTGGAACAGCGATTTGCCGCGCCCCATCGCCGCCGATTTAGAATTGGATGACCCCGTTTTGCTGGTGCAAGTGCCGTCAAATATTCAAACCATCAAACGGCGTGATTTGTCGGTGGCGCGCGGTTGGAGTGCCACCACCCGCCAAATTTTTGAGTCGTATTTTAACCGTGGGTATGTGATAACGGGCTTCGCCAGCGAAAAACAAATTAATAAACCCAATGTTTATAAACTTGAAAAAATCTCTATTGCCTCCACTGTTGATTTTTCGTCGTGGGTTTCCGGGATTGAGGATGAAGATTCCGCAGACCAAGCCGGAGAAACGCTCGCGGCAGCGGCATAACGGGAGTACGGTGTGACTCGACACGTATTTTTGTCGCCTCATTTGGACGATGCAATCCTTTCGTGTGGGGGACTGCTAGCGCAATTGCATCACCGGTCTGTGCCGGTGCTGGTCATTTCAATTTTTGCCGGATTGATTGACGATGATGAGCCGCTATCGCCATTTGCCGCAGCGATGCATCAATCGTGGGGCGCACCGTCGCAGACGTATGCTGTTCGCCGCGCCGAAGATAGCGCGGCGTTGGCGCGGGTTGGTTTCATCCCGCACTGGCTCAACTTTCCCGATGCCATTTATCGCGGCAATCTCCGGCGCGGCGAATGGTTTTACACCGATAACCAAACGCTGTTCGGCGCAGTGCATCCGGCAGAGCAGAACTTGCCGCAAATGCTGGCGCAATCGCTACGATCGTATCTTCAGCAGTATGCCATCGCCGATGAACCGACTGTTTTTTATGTGCCGCTAGCGGTGGGCAACCATGTGGATCATCAACTCACGTGCCGGGCGACAAAATATCTGGTTCACCCCGGCGATGAGCTGTTTTTTTATGAAGATTATCCATACACCCAATGGAATCCCGCCGATAGAAACCGTGCCCTGCAAATGTGTGCGGCGCAGGGGAACGGTAGCGATTGGGTATCGCAATTGGTGCCGTTGATGGACGCTGAACTGCAAACAAAACTGGCAGCCATTGCTGAATACAAGTCGCAATTGGCAATACTTTTTGGGAGTGCCCCTGCCATGCGAACGCAAGTTACCGCTTTTGCTCACGCCACGGGCGGCGATGTTCCCGCCGAAAAATTATGGAAAAGGATTGAAACACAATAACATGCAGGATAAACCGTTAATTTTAATTACCAACGATGACGGCATCGAGTCGCCGGGCTTGCATGCTGCGGCAGAAGCCGTGGCTCCGCTGGGCGATGTTTTAATTGTTGCGCCGCACAAACAGCAATCGGCTGCCGGGCGAAGCTATCGAGAAGTAACGGACCGCACGGTGTATCGCCATCAGTTTTCGCTGGATGGACACATCGTGACCGGCTTCAGCATTAATGGCACCCCGGCGCAGGTTGCCGGCAAAGGGGTGCTAGATTTGGCAGACCGACCCGTGTCGCTGGTGATTAGCGGCATCAATTTTGGCGAAAATGTTGGCTCCGGCATCGCCTCGTCGGGAACGGTGGGCGCGGCGCTGGAAGCGGCAGCGATGAACATCCCCTCAATGGCAGTCAGCTTGCAGACCCCGCGCGAATA
>CAYZQQ010000598.1:0-1739 GCA_964480075.1 uncultured Anaerolineaceae bacterium | reverse complement strand
AAAAACCGGCGGCGGGCATCACCGGCGTGGCGATGGGTAATCCAAATTTGTGGTTTGGCGCCAACTCAATCATCGTTCGCCTCCGGTAAAAGTTCCGCCAAATCGAACACGGGACCTTCGGCGCACGCCAGCTTTGTGCCGTGGGCGGTAGGCACGGTGCAGCGACCGCACACGCCCGTGCCGCAAATGTGCAGGGGGGCATCGGTGACGAGCGCCTGCGCCAACCCCGGCGAAACAGCGGGGCGGCAGCGGTGTAATTCGGTTTTTAGGGTATGGTAAAATTGAAGGTTTCCCACGGCGGCGATGGCATCTGCCCATACCGGCAGGTCATTTAAATGCGAAAAAATATCGCCGCGATACCCGGCGCTGCCGTCGCGGGACGCCATCAGCACTTCCACCGCCGGGTCAAGCGGGGCGGTGGAGGGAAGATAGCGTCGGCTGGGGACGCGGATTGCCAGCGTTACATTTTTTCGGCGGCGGGCGGCGCGGTTCGCCAGATGGAACAGCAATGGCAAATGCGGCGGTTCACCGATGAGCAAAATATTTTTGGCGGGGGCGGGCAGTGAAAATCCGTTGCCCAGCGCGCCGAGCAGATTGACGGTTTCGCCTGCGCGCCGCGATACCAGCCAACCGATGCCGGGGTCGGCGGTTTGGTCAGCGAGAATGTGCAGACGCAGTGCGTTATCGGTGGGCACAGGGAATATGGCACGGCGCAAACTGGCGAGGGTCGGGTCGGCGATGTGTGCCAAAAAGAACTGTCCCACGGCGAACGACGGGCTGGTTTCGCCGGTGAGTGTCAATTGCCAATGGGCGGGGGCAATCAATTTTGTTTCAGTGAGGGTGAAGGATTGTTGAGTCAGCATAGTTTCGGTGCGGGTAACGGGTGATGGGCGCGGTGAATGATGATGACGCAGTGTTGGGTACATTATTGACGTTATAAAATCAAAAAACAATATAGCGGTCAGTTTTCGCCAAAAAGCACAATATATGGGTGAAGTTTTGATGGCTCGTCAGTAGTTACCCCTGTTATTGACGGTTGGCGGCGGCTCAGATTTTGGCTAATTTTGCCGCATATCTCGGGGCGAATAATGCCGGAAAACCGCCGGTGTGCCAGAAGAGAATCCGCTCGGTGGCGGCAATATCTCCCCGTCGAATCAGGTCGAGCAATCCGGCGGCGGCGCGTCCGGTGTAAACCGGGTCGAGTAGAATGCCTTCGGTGCGGGCAAACAACCGAATGGCTTCCATTTCGCTGTCGCCCATAATGCCATAACCCAATCCCATATAGCCGTCGTTGGCGAAAATATTTTCGCCGTTGAAGGTGTGGGGCAATCCCAGATACTGTGCGGTTTGGGTTGCCAGCGTGCCGACAATTTCGTTGGTTAATTCAACTTCCGGTTTGTCGATGCTGATGCCCAATATCTGCGTGGGTAAATTTAACGCCGCTGCGCCGAGTGCCAATCCGGCGTGGGTGCCGCCCGAACTGGAGGCGAACACAATGCGGTCAAACGGCGGTAGCCGGCGTTCGGTAATTTGTTGCGCCAATTCTTCCACTGCGGCGACATATCCGCTGGCGCCGGTGGGATTGCTGCCGCCATACGGAATGAGATACGGCGTGCGCCCCATATTTCGCTGGCGGGTTTCGGTGTTTTCCATGTCTGTTTCGTGGGGGCTTGCTGCTGCCACAATTATACTATGGTGGAGAGGAGGTCAGTGTATATGATGGTCTAGTTTAGTGCCGG
>CAYZQQ010000597.1:0-1744 GCA_964480075.1 uncultured Anaerolineaceae bacterium | reverse complement strand
TTTCGGTTGGCACAGGAAGGGGTGTGGCAGCGGCGGTGGGTGGTGTGATTGGGGTTGATTCGGGCGGGCGTGTGGGTTTTTCAACCGGGCGGGGCGGTGGTGGAACACTGTTCGGTTGGCACGCCGCCAGAAAAAGGGTCAGGAACAAAAAGGGGATGAAACGTCGCATCGAAGCCTCCGCAGGGGGTTGAGGGGTGCTATTCGGCGGTGATAGATTATGATTTGATGGGCGTAACAGGGACAGGTATTTAAACCTGCCCCTGCGGGGTGGATGTGTGCCGATTATTTTTTGCTATAAATGTGCATAAAACGGATACTGGCTTCGATGCCACGATAAAAATTCGGCAGGTAGAAGCGCTCGTTGGGGGCGTGCAAATTGTCGTCCGCCAGCCCGATGCCCATCAGCGCCACCGGAACATCCAAATATTGTTGGAACATCTGTACCACCGGGATAGAACCGCCTTCGCGGGCGAAGAGCGGCGGGTTGCCGAAACTCTCTTCGTATGCCTGACACATCGCTGCAATGGCGGAGTCGTGCCGGTCAACCAGCGACGCGGGGGCGCGGTCATAGGTGCGAACTTCCACATCCACCGTGTCGGGAGCAATTTGTGCCACATAATCTTTGAACTGCCGGGTAACCTTTTCCGGGTCTTGATTTGGCACGAGCCGCATGCTCAATTTGGCGAATGCGTGGGCGGGGATGACGGTTTTGGACCCTTCGTCCACATAGCCGCCGACAATGCCGTGAATTTCAAACGTCGGACGTGCGCCGGTGCGTTCGGGGATGCTGAATTCTTTTTCGCCCCACAGTTTCTTCGCCCCGGTTTCTTCTAAAATGTGATTGGGTAGTTTTTCCATCATCGCGTGTTCTTCCGCTGAAACAGGCTGCACATCATCATAAAATCCGGGAATTTGCACCGTGCCGTTATCATTATGCATTTTGGAGAGAATCTCCACCAGCGCGGTCAACGGGTTGTGCACCACGCCGCCATACTGCCCGGAGTGCATATCATGCGCCGCGCTGCGAACTTCCAGCTCGAAAATTGCCAGCCCGCGTAACCCGTATGTGACCAGCGGTTGGGTGGGGCTTAAAATATGACTGTCGGAGATGAGCGCGCAATCGGCGGCGAGCAGGTCGGTATGCCCGGCGATGAAGGTTTCCAGATTTTTGCTGCCGACTTCTTCTTCGCCTTCCAAAATAAACTTCACGTTCAGCGGCAATTTCCCATCCGATTTGAGCATGGCATCCACGGCGGCAATGTGCGCAAACATTTGCCCTTTGTCGTCGGTTGCGCCGCGCGCGAAAATATAATCGTCGCGGATGGTGGGTTCAAATGGCGGTGTCTCCCAGAGGTCAATCGGGTCTACCGGTTGCACATCATAATGCCCGTAAATCAACACGGTGGGTGCGCCATCCGCATGGAGCCAGTCGCCATACACCAACGGATGACCGCCAGTGGGCATAATTTGCACATTTTGAATGCCCGCGTCGGAGAGCCGGTTGGCAATCCATCGCGAAGCTTTCTCCATATCGGGAAGGTGTTGGCTTTGGGCGCTGATGCTGGGGATAGACAACAGTTCTTTCATTTCCGCCAAATATTGTTGGCGATGGTCGTGCATATAATTTATTGCAACATTGCTCATAAATAGTTCCTTTCAATTGGGTGAAATATTCTGTGCGGTGGTATGGCTATTATTTTGTTCATATTATATGTGCAAAATTTGAATATCCAAAAGCTGTGAT
>CAYZQQ010000596.1:0-1759 GCA_964480075.1 uncultured Anaerolineaceae bacterium | reverse complement strand
GGTGATACGGTCAAAACCTAGCATAGTCACTGCCTCCGCTTGTGCTTCAAATCAGGGGACTCATGCTCAAAAGATGTTCGATTTCAATGCCGTTGTCTAATGCATTCCAATAAATTGCATATCCCCCCGGTTCCAGCGACCAGTTCTGCCGCTGGGATTCATCGGCATTGGCTAACCATTTTAGCCATTCAATTTTTCGCAGCAGCAGGCTGATGGTTCGTTCGTCAGACAGCAAAATGGACAACACATTTCCCGAAAAGCGTACATCTTTCACCATATGGACATTATACCACAAACTACGCCAGTCTCCCACCAAAAAACCGCACCGAAATTTCGGTGCGCCAGACTATTTATTTGTTTTTTCCGGTATACGGATATAAAACGTACAATCCGGCGCATCAGTAGACATCCGTTGCAAAATACCAATCGTAGCTCGTCCATGCGGGGCGTGTTTATCTTCAAATTCTCGGTCAATAAGTGAGCGTTTGTCTGCCAATGGCAATGTATCATCCAAATTGATGGTGTTGACCAGAAATGCGGGTTGTTTGCCGGTAACAATGTTGAATGCACCCATTTTCATCCCTAGACAAGCGGCACAGTTATGCTGATTTTTTGTGGTATATTCAATGTGAGGACATTCCGTGATGCGCGCACTGAAGCGTTCAGGAGTATCGAGCAAAATTTCTTCCTCAAATGAAAAACCAAACGGTTCCAACAGGGTGTAACATTTGGCAAAAATATCTGCATAGCCATTGTTGGTGTCAAACGGAATCTTGTCTTGTGTTACCATTTTTTTCAGGGCGCGCTCCATAATTTCTGCCAGTAGCGGCACAGCGATGCGCTCTCCATACTTATCGGCGATGGTTTCATAAACCGATTCAAATGCAACTAAGTGCAGAACATCAGCTAATATTTTGGGGTCGGTTGGGTTTGGAGTCATTGCGTACACCTTATATATGTAGGATAGTGTTTCAATTATACCCAAATTTCATCGGATTGCATAAAAAATCCCCAACCGACCGAAATCGATTGGGGAGAATATTATTCCCGCTTAAATTTTTACCTTACGCAGGCGCAAGCTGTTGGTAACAACAGAGACGCTGCTGAACGCCATTGCGAACGCGGCGAGAATCGGGTTCAATTCGCGCAGCATATCCGGCACGAAGGAGAAGGGATACAATGCGCCCATTGCAACCGGGATGAGCACGATGTTGTAAATGAATGCCCAGAACAGGTTTTGTTTGATGATGCGCATAGTTGCCTTGCTGAGCGCAATCGCCTGCGGAACCGAGCGCAAGTCGCCGCGCATCAGAGTCACATCGGCGGCTTCCATTGCCACGTCTGTCCCGGTGCCAATGGCGATACCGACATCGGCTTGCGCCAGCGCGGGGGCATCGTTGATGCCGTCGCCGACCATTGCCACCAGCCCGACGCCTTCGGCTTGCAGGCGTTTCACTTCCGCCGATTTGTCGCCGGGGAGGACTTCCGCCCGCACTTGGTCGATGCCCACTTCATTGGCAATCGCTTCGGCGGTGGCTTGATTGTCGCCCGTCAGCATGATAACTTTCAATCCCAGCCGGTGCATTTCCGCCACCGCTTCTTTGGAGGTCGGTTTGATGGTATCGGCGACGGCAATCACGCCCGCGGCTTCGCCATCCACAGCCATCCACATGGCGGTTTTCGCTTCGTTTTGCAAGCGTTCCACATCTGCTTCCAGCCCGTTCAGGTGGATGTTGCGTTTGGTCATCAATTTTTTGTT
>CAYZQQ010000595.1:0-1771 GCA_964480075.1 uncultured Anaerolineaceae bacterium | reverse complement strand
GCAATCTGTGTGCTATCAGCCCCTTTGCAGCCGGTTCACACCGGGAATTGCTGACAAATGACGAGTTACAAATGACCGACGAAAATAATTTCGATTTAAATTTGGTGACATTGCTCACCAACAAAGTTATACCCGTCAGCGAAATGCACCCCATCGAAGTGACCGATGTGCGCACGTTTCCATCGTGGCAGCACGACACACTCAATTATGTGACTCGCTGGGCTAATGGCGAAACCCTGCCGCTCACCCTGCGCACATTTCGCAGCCCGCTGACATACTGGCAAACACAAGACCCCAACAAACGCGACCGGGTGTGGGCAGTACTGCGCCGCTTGCGGCTTGATAACTACCCCAGCCCGCGTCCACTGGCTCGCGGCGCACTCGGCAATACTGATTTTATCATTTGGGCAACGGTGCAGGGCGGAGAATGGATTGGCGATGCAAATGATATGGTTGCCGCGTTGCGCCCGCTGGTTCCACAATTGGCGGAACTGCTGGCACGTCTGCACGCGCTTGACCATAACGGGCTGAACGACGAACCGCTCTATCAAGCCACCGTTGCCGGCACACTGGTGCGCATGCTCCTCTGGTCGCGGGAAATGGACGAACCGGAGTTAAAGGAGATGATTGCCCGCCTAAAACCCACCGTGGCGAACATTCGGAGCTGGCAGCACAAACTGATTCACGGCGACCCGCACCCCGGTAATGTACTGACCCGCGATGGGCAAATTACCGCCGTTCTAAACTGGGAACATGCCGCCATCGGCGACCCGCGCTGGGATGTGATGACCGCCGCGCACTGGATTCGCGATATCAACCCGGGCTTTGCCGAACAATTCATCAATTGGTATGAAACATTCACCGGAAAACACATTTCTGACCGTGCCTTTTGGTATGCCCTGGTATCCGTGCGACAGTGGGCGCTCAAAGCGTGGCTCAACCACGCCATCGAATCGAAAAAGGCGTCATCGGCATTGGCAGGCTGGACTGAAGATGTTTCCGCCGCCAAAGCTCGCGCCCACAATGATTTGCTGGTGGCAGGATTGTGATTCGACCACTGGCAACCGGTATTTGATACTATGAACCCATCACTTGCAATTTCCACCATTCTTTTCGACTTTGGCGGAGTTCTGCTCCGCACCGAAGACCAAACGCCGCGCCGCCGCTGGGAAAAACGTCTGGGGCTTAATTCGGGAGCGCTGGAAGCATATATTTTCAGAAGTCTCCGGGGTCAACAAGCGCAGCTCGGTAGCACCCCTTGGGAAACAGTATGGCAATCCGCCGCAACGCATTTCCACATTTCGGCGACGGATGTCCAACAGATGCAGCAAGATTTTTTTGCCGGAGACGTGCTCGACCATTCGCTGGTCGCGTACATTCGCCGGTTGAAACCATACTTCACCATCGGGCTATTGAGCAATACATGGCACCGCGACGGACGCGCGCTGTTGTTGCAATATGGCATCGCCGATGCGTTTCATTTTTCCGTAACCTCGGCGGAGTTGGGCATTAAAAAACCCGACCCGCGCATCTTTAAAGTCGCGCTGGAACGCGCCCATGCATCGCCTGCGCAAGCGATTTTTGTCGATGATATGGCGGAGAATGTAGAGGCGGCACGCGCGCTGGGAATGAACAGCGTGCATTTCACCGATTCAAACGGAACATACCGGCAATTGGTAAGATTAACCGGCATCGAATAGTCTAACAGAGAAACGTACAAAAGCGATACGGTGAAATGTCAAGTAGCAGAAAGTAGGTTTAGAGGGTGAAA
>CAYZQQ010000594.1:0-1798 GCA_964480075.1 uncultured Anaerolineaceae bacterium | reverse complement strand
CTTTGTTTGAGCCTTAGCTTCTTTGTTTGAGCCTTAGCTTCTTTGTTTGAGCCTTTGTTTCTTTGTTTGAGCCTTTGTTTCTTTGTTTGAGCCTTTGTTTGAATGTTTCTTGTTTAATACGGCGACGTAGCCAAGTGGTAAGGCAGAGGTTTGCAAAACCTTTATTCGCCGGTTCAAATCCGGCCGTCGCCTTTCTAAAAAATGCCGACAGATTACGCTGTCGGTATTTTTTGTGTATAATGATAACGTTCGAAAAATCACAGCACAGCAGAAAGGTGTTTTTATGAAAAAATTTATCATTCTGATTGCATTGGCGGCGGTAATGACCGGGTGTTCATTAACTGCCCCGAGCAGCGCCCCCCCTGCAGAAATACAATCCGCTCCCACCAAAGTTGTCGTGGTAATCACTCTAGCCCCCACCGCGACAAATTTCCCGCGCATTGGCACGCCGACACCCGCCCCCTCCACCCCAACACCGGCAGCAACCCCAACACCGGCAGCAACCCGCGTGGCTGCATTTGATGACGCGACGCTGGAAGACCTGATGGCGGGAACCATCAGCAGTGCAGGCATTGATTCGGTGGTGAAAATTGTGGATAACCGCGCCAGCGGCGGGGAACGCACGGCAATTATCACCATCGTGTCCGGATATAACTTGGAGGACAACAACCTGTTGCTAAAGTTATTTGTGCTGGAGGTGGGCAATGCCCTGCGCACCATCCGCGCGTTCAGCGAAGGCAACATGCAAGCTGATCTCGATTCGGCGAAAATTATTGTCAATGACAAAACCGGTGCTGAAATGGGTACGGTCACCGCGCCGATGCCGGAAATTGTCCTCTTTTTGGATGGCAAAACATCTACCACCGAAGCGCTGAAGCACCTTTCCGCCACCGGTGTTTTTAAATCGTTTGTCGAAAATTATTAATTTTACCGGAGGTGGTTTTATGGGTGCAACCGAAAAAGTCGCGTTTATCAGTGGCGCCAATCGTGGTATTGGATACCAACTTGCGGTACAATTTGCCGCAACAGGATATCAGGTTGTCACCGGATACCGGGATGAGAGCCGCTCGACTTTGCTATTGACACAAGCGCAGACCACCGATACCATGCATCCATTTCGAGTGGATGTCACGTCAGAAGATGCGCTGGCTTCCCTGCACACATTCATCGCCAACCAATTCGGGCGAGTAGATATTCTGATAAACAATGCCGGTATCAACACCAGCCACGCTCGTGGTGTGGATAGTTTAGCGTGGGCGGATATTGCGCATCATCTTGATGTGAATACCGGCGGGGCATTCCTTGCCACAAAACATTTGTACCCGCTCATTCAAAAAGGCACAGACAAAAAAATCGTCAATATCAGCTCGCAATTGGGTTCCATTGCACGGGGCGGCGGCGGGTCGATACCGTACAGCGTCTCTAAAGCCGCCCTGAATATGCTGACCCAAAATCTATCGCGTGCGTTTCAGTCCGATGGCGTAACGGTGGTCAGCATTCATCCCGGTTGGGTGCGCACCGATATGGGAGGGCAAACTGCCCCGCTGAGCGCTGAAGAATCGGCGGCGCACATCATTGACACAGTGCATCATTTGTCACCTGCCCAAACCGGAACATTCATCAATTATGATGGCAGTCCGATGCCATACTGACCCCAACCCACCACGGGCAAACGGAAACACCTATGACCGCGCAATCCATCCCCGTTCGGACTGAACCGGACGAAACGAAATTTCACACCGACCAAATTTTATCCATCGTGGGCGGACATTTTACCCACGACACATACACGGCGTTT
>CAYZQQ010000593.1:0-1799 GCA_964480075.1 uncultured Anaerolineaceae bacterium | reverse complement strand
AATCTTTCGCTCATCGGCTACCATTATCTGCTGGACAGCCACCCCGAAATCGGGCACAATGTATCCATCATTCGCGGGCTGGGCGGTACGCCGGTGGAGCCGCACGGCAAAGACGGCTGGGGCTGGCTCGGCGAATTTTCCGGCGGCGCAGACCGCGACACTCTGCTGGCAAAATGCCGCGAGTTGTTTCAAGGTAACGGGGTCTATTACCCCTTCGGCGCGAAAACCGTGCGCCGGGTGGTGAGTCTGTCCGGCTCCGGCGCGCCCCGCCCCGGTGATTATGACCGGCTGATTGCCAACGAAATTGACCTGTTCATCACCGGCGAACCGCGCGAGTGGAATCAGGAACTCTGCCGCGAAGCGGGCATCAGTATGGTGGCGGCGGGGCATTACAACACCGAAATTATCGGGCTGGAAAAACTAGCCGAGGTTATTCAAGGCAAGTTTGATGTCGAAGTTGAGTTTGTGGATGTGCCGAATGTGGTGTGAGCCCGCTCATCTGCCCAACCGATTCCGCACCGAATCCACCAGCAAGCCGATTTCTTCCACGCGGAGGAGAGCGATGCCGCCGAGATAGACTGCGCTGCCCACCGCTGCCAGCCCGCCGACCAGCAGGGTTTCATTCCACAGCGAAACGGGCGGCAGGACGGCTTCGCCCCACCAGCGCCCCGCCCACAATGCCGCACCCATCGCCGCCGCCGCCAGCGCGGCTTTCAGCGCAGTAGATTCCAGCCCGTGCCCGCGCACGCGCCCCCACTGCCGAATGAGCCACAGCATCAACAGCACGTGGCTAAACTGTTTGATGCTATCCGCCAGCACCAAATCGGTCATTTGCAGCGGGCGAAAAAGGGTCGGCACAAAAACCGCCAGCAGATATGCTCCCACCGCCGCAATACCGACCAACGCCGGGGTGAGGGTGTTCTGCCGGGCATAAAACGCAAAAATGAGCGGCTGGTCAACCGCCGCGAAAATCAACCCCAGCAGATAGAATCGCAGCGCCAGCGCGGTCTGCGCGGTATCGGCGGGGGTGAACTGCCCGTGCTCAAACAGCAGGCGGATAATCGGCTCTGCCAGAATAAACAGCGCCACCGTGGCGGGGATTATCAGAATGAGCACAATTTTTATCCCGCTGAAAAGCGTTTCGGTAAAATGCTGATTGGCATCGGGCGCGGCATCGCTTTTGCCCATTGCCTGCGCCGCATATCGCGACAGGGTCGGCAAAATTGCCAGCGAAATCGCCACTGAAACCAACCCAATCGGAAACTGAATGAGGGTGGTGGCGTTCTGCATCCACGCCAAACTGCTGGCGCCGGTGCCGTTTGCCAGCCGTCGGTCGAGTGACGTTTGAAAGAGCGTGACCACCAGCCCCAAAATGACCGGCTGATACAGTTTACCGATTCGGCGCAACACGGGGTGGTGCAGGTCAAATTTGAAGCCGAGCTTTGCCCCGCGCAATCCGGGCAGTTGAATGAGCACCTGTGCCACCGAGCCGGTAATCAGCCCCAGCGCCACCGTTTCGATGCCCCAGTGGAAAACCCACGCCCCGACGAGCGTCACCAGCACGATACCGGCGTTGAATGTGGCGGCGGTGAATGCGGGATACACGAACCGTTTTAGGGCATACAGCAATCCGGTCACAATCCCCGACAGACTCAAAAAAAGCATGGCCGGCATGGTGAAGCGCAGCAGACGGGTGAGCAGTGCCAAATCGAGCCCATCGCCGCCGAGCAGCCACGCCATTTGCGGCGCAAGTGCTTCGCCGAGCAATACCCGCACCCCCAGCGCCAGCACCGCCAGCG
>CAYZQQ010000592.1:0-1804 GCA_964480075.1 uncultured Anaerolineaceae bacterium | reverse complement strand
GGCGGCATCGGTTTGGATGACTTCCGGGATAGAGAAGGGGCTGGTGCCGCTTTTGATGGTGCGCCCCACTGCGCTGATGATACCGTTGGTCATCGAAAATTCTTGTCCGAACGGATTGCCCAGCGCAATTGCCAGTTGTCCCGGTTTCAGCGCATCGCTATCGCCCAGGGGCAGCGGTTGCAGTTGGTCAGCGGGCAGGTCTACCTGAATGACCGCCAAATCCGCATCGGGGTCGGTGCCGAGCACTTTTGCCGGAGCAGTGGTGCCGTCGGCAAATTCTACTTCCACATCGGTGGCGTTTTCAACCACGTGATTATTGGTGACGATATGTCCGTCGGTGTCCCACACAAAACCGGAGCCTTCGCCGTGTGCAAATTGCTGTGATGGCGGTTGCGGCGCAAATCCGAACGGACCAAACGGCGAGCCGAACTGCGTTTGCGGGGATGCCTGTTGTTTGACCGTCACGCCGATTTTTACCACCGCTGGGATGGCGGTATCGTAGATGTTGGTCAGCGCCCCTTCATATTGCGCTAGAATGTTGCCATCGGCGATGGCGGGCGCACCCGCCGAATTTGTCTGGGGCGCGAGTGTGTCGGCGTGGGCGTGCCCGGTGATATACGGCGATAGCACAATCCCGCCGGCGAATGCGATACTCAATGCCAAAAAGAAGACAATGACCACACCTAAAGTTAATAAAATTGTTGAACGTTTCATAATGTACACCTCCAAAAGGTTAGATTGTGTGGCAATCCTTCCTCCTCAGGAGTGTTTCAGGTTCAGACACCGCAAAATTAAAAATGCAAAAGGCAAAATTAGGTGTCAGTTTTCAGTTAAAAGTTGCATGGTAGCAGGGTTGCATTTGCTGCTTATTATTCGCTATTCATTTTTCACTATCCATTTTTCACTTATTCGGGGTGGGTGTGGGCGGTTGTTTGATGAAATCGGCGTGCGTTTTGGTGGCGAAGGCGTCGCCCACAAAACCCGATACCCGCACCAGATAATCGGATGTTGATGATTGCAGCGCATACTGGTTATTGTTATCCTTTGCCCCGAAATTGAGGGTGATGGTTTGTGTATCGCCTGATTTTGGTTGCACGGTGAGAGTTACGGTAGCGGATGGCGTGTCCAGCCCCAGCGACGGGTCTGCTTTTTTGCCGATGGGTGCATTCATATTGATTTTACTGGCTTGCGTCAGCAGCGCCGATACTTTGCTGCTGTCGAGTTCTTTGTCCGCGCCCAGTCCGGCGAGCGCCCATGTACCGTCGCTGCCTTTGGTGAAATTCAGCGTGTCGCTGGCATTTTTGATGGTGACGGCGGTGATGTCATCCTGCTTCACACTGAAGAAATCGGGTTTCACCCAGCCCGATGCTTGCGCGGGCGCATCATAGCCGGTGATGGCATCAGTGAGAAAAGTTTCGTTCTGTCCATCGAGCCGCACGTGGGTGGCTTTTGTCCCCGCACTGCTGCCGATGAACACGGTTTTTTCGTTGCCGTCGGCGGTGGTGAGCACTACCTTTCGCTGAAATTTACCGGCGGCGACTTCCAGCCGTTTTTGGCTGGCAGGTGTTTTGGTGATGAGTTTGTCGGTTTTGATGCCGGTCACACCATCGAGCATTTTTGAAATGATGTCTGCATCTGCCGGATAATCATCGGCGTTGGGCAGCACCCATGTGTCGCCTTTTTTTGTCAGCGAAATTGTATCGCCTTTGGCATTGGTCACCGTGATGGCGGTAATTTGGTCGGCGGTTAAATTGCCCAACAGCGGCGCGCCGCCCGTTTCGGTTTTCCCTTTGGGGAAATAAAC
>CAYZQQ010000591.1:0-1831 GCA_964480075.1 uncultured Anaerolineaceae bacterium | reverse complement strand
ACCGATTCACCCAATTGGGTATCGGGGGCAATTTGCAAAACCGAATAGGTCAACCAATCGGCGAACGGTTGTAATTGCGTCCACAACGCCACCCACGCCACTGCGGCAAGGATGGTCAGTGATGGTAATTGCCATGCTTTTTGTGTTTTGATGGTTGCTTCTTTAAATGTCATGTAATTTCTCCTGATAAAAAAATTATTCCACTACCAAGTGTTCGGGGTCAACGGGGATTAACTGTCCTTCCGGCCCGCAGAGTTTTTTACGAGCCTGAATGCGGTTCGGGTCTAAAAACTGCCCGCACCACTGATGCCACCGTGCCACCGCATCTTTATCCATGCGATAGTAAATCCAGCGACCATCCAACTCGTCGCGGCGACTGCTGACCAACCCCGCTTTTTTCAACACCCGCAAATGGTGCGACAGCAAATTGGCAGATAACCCGAGCCGGTCAATCAACTCACAATTACAGGTTTCCCCTTCCATAATGACATCCATAATCTGCAACCGGTTTGGGTCTGCCATCGCTTTTAACACGGCTGCAATTTGCTCCAATGTTTGTTCATTTGTTGATAGTTGTTCTGTTATCATTCACGCCCATTCCCTAATTATAGTTCAACATCCATTGAATTATATTCCCCCAAAAAAGCGCCCGTATCAATTCAATGGACGTTGAAGTATTATTTGTGATGAATTATACACCTTTCGACAATTTATGCAAAAATTGGTTTTAAATTTTTTCGTATCTTTTCAAAGTGCAGGGGCGAACCGGTGTGACTGCTATATCCTTCAATTGAACAACCCCCGCAGCCAGCGTTTGGCGGCGCCGGGTGGCGTTTGGGCGGTGATGTCGCCGTTTGCACCGTTGATGACCGCCTGATACATCCGACCCTTGTACCGATATTTGGCAATCCATACTGCTGCCAAAACCAGTTTGAATGCTTCTACGCGGATGCCCGTTGAGTTGACCGTAATCGACACGCCGGCGCTCTCATCGCCGGGAACGTTATATTCTGCCGCCAATTCTTTTTTAAAGATGCGCCCATCTTTTTCCCAGATATTTTTTCGGGCGGTCAGGGATGCATCCGCCGGGGAAATTTCGTAAATATCCGCCAGCCAGTCTGCCAGAAATTTTTCCTCAAACGGCACTACCACCGAAAAGTCAACGCTGTCCGCCCAGTGAATATCGTCTGGCAGACGGCGGCTCGCCGAGACCGGCACATCATCAAAAAACACCGGCTTTTCAACTGTATTCACAAAAGAATTTCGCGTCCCCATACCAGTATTGATGCTCTGAATTTTGGCGCGCAACACGCCGGTCACATCAAATGTCCATACCGGCAGATAGACAGCCATCAGCGGCGCAACTTCACAATCTTTGAAAAGGTGTCGTTTTTTCAGCCAGTCGTAAAAAGCGTGTTTGGTGGCTTCTTCGGCCATTTTCAGGGGAATGATTCCTTCGGGCGGTATCAGATTTTTGGTGTCCGCGTCTTCCACCACCTGCGGCGAATGGCAGTATGGGCAGCGCATCGCCAGTACAGCCGCTCCTGCCAAAAACGGCGCGCCGCAGCCTTCGCAGTGGAAGGTTTTGGTGGCAATCGGATGCGAATGCCCTTTTTCGGTAGCCAATGCCACCGCAAAATCTTGCTCTGCCACCACTGCATCATCCAAATTATCATCAAGGGAAAAACCACAAAAGCGGCACGTTACCTTCCCTGTTTCGGGCAAAAGTGCCATCACCCCACCACACTGCGGACAGACATACCGGGCTGTTTTCACTGTGCGCGCATCGGCGGGAATATCACCAAATTGCGCTGTGGTCACGTCGGTTGCC
>CAYZQQ010000590.1:0-1832 GCA_964480075.1 uncultured Anaerolineaceae bacterium | reverse complement strand
AGCAAGAGTTGCCGTAGGCTCAAAAAATGGTGATTTAGTTGGCTACTATAAAAAATGGTATGAAGGTTTTGAAATACACAAAAAACAAATTGTAGAGGCTTGCTCTAAATTACCAGAACTTAACTTGTATGCGGTTGATCAAGAGATAGGAACAAAAGAATACATAAATGAAGTATCTTCAAAACTCTGGTTTCAGGAAAGAGTTTTTGATATTTATCTCTGGGGCAAAGGTAACAATGCCTAACAAGGCAAATGCACATGGATGGCAAAGAGCAGAGCGACGAAGGAGCAGCGCTTTTTGCCGCCGGTGATTTGCGATGTTAAACACATACCATAAAACGATCAACACTCACACACCCAAATGCGATGGCGCAAGTTCATCATGGATTTGCGCTTTTTGTTGCACCCGGTGAGGCGCGCCGCCGCGTGTTGCATCACGTTTCCATCGGGTCGGTGAGGATTTCCACGATGGCGGGACCGGTTGCCGCCAATCCCGCAGCGATGGCGGGCGCGACTTCGGCGGGGGAGGTGGCGCGAAAGCCCTTTCCGCCGCACAGCCGCGCGAATTCGGCGAAGTTCGGATTTTGCAGGCTCGTTTGCCACACGGCGAATTTCCCGCTGCGCTGTTCCTTCGATATTTTCCCCAGTTCATCGTTATTCAGCAGAATGTGGCAGATGGGCATATTGTATTTCACGGCGGTGGTGAAATCCCCCATATATTGCCCGAAACCGCCATCGCCGGAGACGGAGATGATTTTTCGCTCCGCGCCGACCGCCGCCCACGCCCCCAGCGCCGCCGGAAACGCGAACCCGATACTCCCCAAATAGCCCGACATCAGCACATCCTGCCGCCCGCTGGTTTCAAAAAACCGCCCGAAGCTGTAGGTGTTGTTGCCCACATCCACACACAGCGCCGCGTCTTTCGGCGCCAGCTCCGACAGATGTTTGAAAACCAGCGCGGGGTGCATGCGCCCGCGCCCGTCGAGATGCCCGACGTGCTTCTCTTTTTCGGCGCGCCAGTATGCCCACCGTTTGGCGATGTCTGCCTTCACCTGCGGACGTTCCACCGGCGCGAGTTGCGCCAGCAGCGCATCCACCGTCACCCCGATTTCGCCCCACAGCGGCACGGTGACCGGGTGGAATTTTCCGAGCGTCATGCGATCCGTATCGACCTGAATGAGTTTCTTTTTGGTGGAAATGCCGGTGTGATTTGAAAAAGATGCGCCCAGCACCAACAGCACATCACTGCGCCCCATCATACTGCTGCCGACGGGCGTGCCGCTGCGTCCCAGCACGCCGCACCCCAGCGGATGGTCATCGGCAATTAACCCTTTGCCTTTAAAGGTAGTGATGACCGCCGCGCCAATTTTTTCTGCCAGTTCGATAATCTTTTCACGGTGGAAACGTGCCCCGTGCCCCGCAATAATGGTGGGGCGTTTAGCGGTGGCGAGCAAATTGACCGCTTCCGCAAGTTCTGCCGCTGGCGGGGCAATCGCCGTGGCGGAAATTCGCCCGTGGCGCGGTGTGGCGGGAAACTCGTCGAGCGCGGGGGCGACCTGCACTTCATTCGGCAGAATTAATTGCGACACGCCCTGTTCCACCACGGCGTGTTTCAGCGCCAGCGCCATCAAATCGCTGGCGTTTTTGGCGGTCAGCACGGTTTGCCCCCACACCCGCACCGCGTCATACGCAGCATACAAATCGACTTCCTGAAACGCGCCCGGCCCGATGACCTGCGTGTCCACCTGCCCGTTGAGCGCCAGCACCGGCGCGCGACCCATTTTCGCGTCCCACAGCCCGGTGAGCATATTGGTGCTGCCCGGTCCCGCAAT
>CAYZQQ010000589.1:0-1834 GCA_964480075.1 uncultured Anaerolineaceae bacterium | reverse complement strand
CGGGGTCCATTCCTGCCATAGTTGTGCAATTTCAGTTGCATCTGCGGGCGGATGGTGAAACGCTACCGATACCGTTTCCATATGCCCGTCAATGGTACTGACCCGGTTACAATGGGCGCTCAATGCGAAATCGGCGGGGGTAAAATGACCATTTTCAAACGCGCCCAGCATTTTTTTCGACTCAACCACCATTTTTTCTTCCTCGCCGTCGATAAACGGGATAACATTGTCCAGCGTCGCCAACGCGGGCACGCCGTTGTATCCCGCACCGGAAAGCGCCTGCATCGTGTGGACGATGACCGATTTCACCCCATATTTTCGATGCAGTGGCGCGAGTGCAATCACCAGCGGCATGGTGGAACAATTGGAATTGGTGACAATAAAGCCTGTGTCCCAGCCGCGATTTTTTTGCTGAATGGGGATGATATGCAGATGGGTGGGGTTTACTTCTGCAGTCACCAATGGCACATCGCTATCATACCGATGCACTTTTACGTTGCTCATCACGCCGAAGCCGGCGGCGGCAAACTGCTCTTCGATGGGTTTGGCGATAGTGCCGGGAATGGCAGAAAAAACAAGCGCGCAATCCAGCGCGGTATCAATCGGCTGGATGACCCTATCGGCAACATTGGCGGGCATATCCGCCGACAGAAACCAGTTGCACGCCTCGCGATATGGTTTGCCCACCGACCGCTCGGAAGCGGCGACAGCTGTCAACTCAAACCACGGATGGGTTGCCAGCAATTGCACAAATCGTTGCCCCACTGAACCGGTGGCGCCTAAAACGCCTACTTTGATTTTTTGTTGGTTGGTCATTTTTTTGTTCCTCGGATTTTGGTTTTTTGTTTTCGGTTTCTGGTTTTTCACCCTGCCCCGAAATAAATTTCAGGGCTAAAAGCCAAAGCCGACTTTCAGTCGGCTTGAGTTTTGAGCCTGAACTTCAGTTCAAGGCGACAATCACGCTCTAATATGCTTCCGCCTGAAAACTGATAATTACGGACGCCATACAGGCGTTTGCTCATCGACATCGGGGGTGTTGGTTAAATTCACCACCGTTTGTCCCGCTATATCGGTCAGATACAAATCCCAGTTACCATCTCGGTTAGAATAAAATAGCAATTGCTGTCCCCCCGGCGACCACACCGGACCGTGGTCGTTGGCGTATGGCATGCGGGTGATATTGCGTGGATTGCCACCTTCGGCAGTCATCACATACACTTCCACATCGCCATCAATATTTGTTTCAAAAGCAATCATTTTCCCGTCCGGCGACCATACCGGCGCGAGGTCATTCACATCGTTCACCGTCAACCGGCGCGCGGATGTGCCGTCTGTCTGCATCCGGTATATTTCCCAATTGCCGTCGCGCTTTGATGAAAAAACAAGTTGCGCGCCATCCGGCGACCATACCGGCGAAATATTGCTGCCGCCGTTGGTGAGTTGCTGCACGTTTTCGCCATTGGCATCCGCGGTAAAAATCTCCCAGCTGCCGCTGCGATTCGATGAAAAAGCGATACTGGCGCCATCCGGCGACCATGCGGGCGTCCAATCGTCGGCAGGGTTGTTTGAGATATTTTGCGGGTGATTGCCGTCTGTTCCCATCACATATAATTCACGATTGCCGTCGCGTTGACTGACAAACAGCAATTTTGTTCCCCCCGGCGACCATACCGGGGAGGTATCGTTGCCCGCATTATCAGAAACGGAATGCGCGCCCGACCCGTCGGTATCCATCACAAAAATCTGCCAAAATCCATCACCCTGCCGCGCCATGTAGGCGATGGATGGTAACGATTTTGCCACCACAATCGGGGCGGTGGGAGTAGGAGTCAAT
>CAYZQQ010000588.1:0-1841 GCA_964480075.1 uncultured Anaerolineaceae bacterium | reverse complement strand
ATAAACCTGCTGCAAAAAGAGCGCATCGGTCAACCCGCCGGGGCTGATGCCCTCTCGCCGCTGGCGGTCAACTTCGATGGTCGCCGCCAGAGCGCCCATCACCACAATGGCATCGGGGTCAACCGCTTTGATGCGGGTGTATCCTTCTTTTAATAGCGCCACATATTCGGCGGCGTTGATGGGATATTCACCCCATTCGGGGTAGATATTCGGTTCGTTCCAAATTTGGTACACCTGGATGCGCCCTTTATAGCGCCGGGCAACGGCTTCCACAAAATCGCCGTAATCCCGAATATCATCGGGCGGAGCAAACGCGCCAACTTCATTCCCTTTGGCGCGGCTCCATGCGGGCGGATTGCTCAACCGCGCCATAATTTGGATATCGTATTTTTCTGCCAGCGCCACAATCTGGTCGTATTTATCCCACGCCGAATGATATGGTTTGTGGCGGCGGTCTTCAAAATCGCCTTTGCCGTGAATTTCAATATCTTCCCATGGAAATTCCTGCCGAATCCATTTGAAGCCCGCATCGGCGATTAGCTTCATCGCCTGTTCGCGTTTTGCGGGTTCAACTTCCTGCTGCAAAAATGTGTTCACCCCGTATGGTGACATATCGGCATACGGCACCGGAACCATATCGGCGGTTTTTAACGGTGGCTGCAATCGGGTCAGCAGGTATTGCACGCCCCCCGAAACCTGTTTCAATGGTTCCTCTTCTCCGGTGATGAAAAAGAGGTAGGTTTGTATCTCGGCGCGATACACCCGCGCCAGCGTGCCCATCAGCAAAATAATGAAAATACCAAAAATCGTTGCGCGTTTTTTCATACGGCAAATTATACCACACCCACCCCGTATTGCGTATTGCAGAAACGTGATATAATGCTATTCAAATGATGAATGACGAGTGACGAATGACAAAATCACTAAAAACCCTTTCGCGATGGCTAACCCCCGGTATGGGGATAAAACGATGGCTGGTGATACTGCTGACGGGTATCACCATTTTGGCGTTGGGCGGCGCGCTTTTTTTGCGAGATTTGTACGCTGCCAGCGGCTATCCGTCGGTGGTGCGCGTGCTGGCGCTGCAAGCTCTGCCCCGCTGGCTCCGCGCGGCGATTTTTGGCGGGTTGGGGCTGGGGTTGGTGGGCTGGTCGCTGTACCGGTTGAACCAAACCGTGTGGCAGGCATTTCTGCCCGGCGAACCGGATGCGGCGGCGATGGCAGACCGGCTGCACCGCGCCCGATACCGGCGCAAAGGACCGAAAATTGTCACCATTGGCGGCGGCACAGGGATGAGCACCCTGCTGTGCGGATTGAAACACCACACCGACCATATCACCGCCATCGTCACCGTGGCGGATGACGGCGGCTCATCGGGGCGACTGCGTGAATCGCTGGGGGTGCTGCCGCCCGGCGACATTCGCAACTGCATCGCCGCACTGGCGGATGATGATGCGCTGACCACCCAACTTTTTCAATATCGCTTTGCCAAAAATGCCAAAACAGATGCCGGTGCGGGCGTGGAGGGTCATAGTTTCGGCAATCTTTTCATCACCGCGATGGCGGGGGTGACCGGCAGTTTTGAGCGCGCGGTGGCAGAAAGCGGGCGCGTATTGGCGATTCGCGGGCAGATTGTGCCCAGCACGCTGCAAAATGTCACCCTGATGGCAGAAGTTGCCGCCGAAAACGGCTCGGCACAGGTGCGCGGCGAAAGCGCCATTCCCCACACCCCCTACCCCATTAAGCGGGTGTATTTGCAGCCGGAAAATCCCCCGGCATTTCCCGGCGCCATTCGCGCCATTTTAGACGCCGATTTGATTGTGCTCGGTCCCGGCAGTCTG
>CAYZQQ010000587.1:0-1844 GCA_964480075.1 uncultured Anaerolineaceae bacterium | reverse complement strand
GGCGATTTTTGCGCGCCGTTCAGCCTCAAACAAATCGCCGATGCGTTTGCGGGCGAAATTCACTGTGTGCCGGGCAACAATGACGGCGACATGTTTCTGCTGATGACGGTTGCGGGCGCGGCGGGGAATGTGACCTTTCACAATCCGGTGGGGACGGTCAGCGCGGGCGGGCAGAAAATTGCCTTCGCGCATTACCCCGAAATTGCGGAAGGACTCGCTGCAACGGGAAAGTATGATGCCGTTTTTAGCGGACATACCCACGTTTTTATGGAAAAGCAAGTTGGCGAAACGCTGCGGGTCAACCCCGGTGAAATTATGGGGCGGTTCGGCGAGCCGGGATTTGTGTTATATGACACTGCTTCGGGCGAAATTGAGCGTATTTTGATTTGAATGAACCATCCCTGATGCCCCATTGTAATATGCCCGTTACGAAAAATTGAGATTTTGCGAATCCAAAACTCTGTGCTATTCTGGTCGCTATGATAAACTTGGATGTAATATTCAGCTTAAAAATGAACAAGCGCAACAAGAAGCCTGACCCGTGGTTGGGAGTTTTGTGTTGACGTGCTGAATCCGGTTGCAACCAAAGCCGATTGTCCCGACCTGAATGGTGGCAATCGGCTTTTTTATTTTCAATTTTAGCCACTTGTCAGTTTTTGAAAGGCGAAAAGACTGATTTTCTGTGAAAATCTATGTCATCTGTGTTTCTTCTTAAGACTGTCAGGTATCCAGTTCTCAATTTTGAGGTGAGAAATGTCCCAACCTGTGTTTCAATTTAAAGATTATCAGCCCCGCCCGCTCGAAATTATTGATACGACTCTGCGCGAAGGGTCGCAATCATCGTTGCTGCACGACCATTACAAATATTTTTTTAACCAAAATGACAAAATGGAAATTACGCGCGCGCTCATTATTTTTGGGGTGAAGTTTCTGGAGCTTTTTTCGCCGGTGGTCAGCCCGCAGGAAAAAGAGGATTTTGCGGCGGTAAAATCGGTGCGCGATTCGCTCATTACCCAAAAGGGATATACGTTTTTGCTGGCGCATGTGCGCACCCATCCCGCCGATGTGGAAGCGGCTATTGAAGCCGGATGCGATGGACTGAATTTCTATTTTGGCACTTCTGACGCTTCCCGTTCATTCAATCACGGCAATTCGCTGGAACGCATCGTGGAACGCTCGCTGCCGTTGCTGGAAGAAGTGCGGCGCAACTACCCGCATCTCATTCTGCGGTTCAGTGGCGAAGACGCTTTTCGCACCCGTCCCGATGACCTCTTTTTTGTATATGACCGGCTCGCGCCGCTGGTGGACCGCATCGGCACGCCCGATACGGTGGGGGTCGCCACGCCGGACGCGGTGGCAGACCGCATATCACTGTTAAAAAACCGCTATCCCCAACTGAATTTGGAGGGGCATTTTCACGATGACCGCGGCTTCGCCCTGCTCAATGCGCTGACCGCCGTCAAACACGGCTTGCGCTATCTTAATACCACCCTGTTGGGTATTGGCGAACGGTCGGGCATTACCTCAATGACGGCACTGCTGTTTAATCTATATATTGACCACGAATATGATATGCTGGAGGGGTACAATCTGCGCGGTTCGTACCCCATTAACGTGATGATGGCAGATAAGCTAAAAAAACTGGTGCCATCGAAAGAGCCGGTTAGCCTGACCAACCGTACCCACGCGGCGGGAGTCCATCAAAAAGCGGTGCTGAATAATCCGCTGGTGTACGAAGCGCATCCCCTCGATTTGTTTGGCGTAACCGAATCGGAAATTCTGTTGGGACCGCTCAGCGGGTGGAATGTGGTTCACTATTATTTGCAAGAGATAAAAGGATTTAC
>CAYZQQ010000586.1:0-1855 GCA_964480075.1 uncultured Anaerolineaceae bacterium | reverse complement strand
GATAATTGGCTTCTTTTTGTGAGATAACACCGGCGGGTATCAGACGCGCTTGCTGGAAGCCGGATGATTGCGGAATGAACAGCAATCCTGCCAGCAGCAGCACTCCCGCTACCACAATAAAGATGACAAGTCGCACCCACTGCCAATTGCTTTTGGCATACATTATTGTGTCTCCTGCCCATTCTCTGGCAGCAATTGGAAGACGAGCAGTTGCTCCATTTTACCTTTCACGTTATGTGCGCCCAGTGTTGCGGTGTTGAAGTCATGGCGCAAATCGCGGAGGGCAAAGAGCGAGTGTTGGCTGATGACGGCGATATTTCCTTCGCCAAATTGGCGGGTCAGACCTTCCAGCCGGGCAGTGGTGTTCACTGTATCGCCGATGATGGTATATTGCAGACGGTCTGCCCCTCCCAGCGCGCCGGCGGTTACGGGACCGGTGTTGATGCCGATACCCACATCCAGTTGCGGCTCATAACGTTTGGCGCGCCGTTCGTTTAATGCCGATACCGCTTCCATCAGTGCCAGCGCTGTTTTACAAGCGCGATATGCGCTTTCTTGCGCCGATAACGGACGGGGTAAAATACCAAAAAACGCGAGGATGGAATCGCCTTCAAATTTGTTGATGATACCGCCGTGACTTGACACAATCGGTACAATTTCTTCAAAAAACTCGTTGAGCCAGCTCATGATGGTGGTCGGTGTTTCCGTCTCGGCGAGGGTGGTAAAGCCACGAATATCGCTGACCAACACCGTGGCAACCGCTTCTTGCCCCGCTAAATTTACGGTGCCCAATGCGAACTCATGGCGTAATTCTTCGCGCACCTCCGGCGATACGGTTCGTCCCAGCAAATCGCGGTAAATGGAGCCTTCACGCAGACCAAACACCATTTCATTGAAAGAGTGAGCCAGCACCGTCACTTCATCATTGCCAGATGGTTTTACGTGGACATCCAAATTACCGTTCGCCACTCTCGATGATGCATCAACCACAGCCAGCAACGGTTTGGTAATGCGATTGGCAAGATAGAAGCCCATAATCACAATCAACGCCAACGCAAACGCGGTGAGCAGAAAGACTTGCAACCGTGTTACTCGGCTGGGATGCACCAAAAAAGTTTCAGCCAGCGCCGTACCCACCAGTCCGGCAGTGTCGCCCTGCGGGGCGGAAGGCATTTGTAACGAATGGCGAATCTCGAAAGGTCCCACCAATTCGCTATACTTGATGCTGCCCAATTGAACGGGGTGAATTAAACTTTCGGTGGATTTATTTGTCAGAACATTGGCAATCAGTTCCGGGTTGAGCGTGATGGGTTTGTTTTCAAACGCCGCAAAAGTGGAAATCAGGGCGTGCCCATTTAAATCGTATAGCGAAATTTGCGCCAACGTATCCTGTCGAATTTGACGCGCAATGGTTTTGAGCGTTTTGCCCACCAGCACCACCCCGACACGTTCGCCGTCGGCGTTATACACCGGACCCGCGACATACAGATAGCTTCCCCACGGGGCGGTGGCGATGCCGGCGAATTTGTCGCCTTGTTCATCAACGCGTTTTTGGAGTACTTCCGTCACAAATGACCATTGTGGAAACTGATTGTCGCCGCGGGTGACGACATATTCTTCCAAATTGCCGCCCGGTTTATGTCGCAGCGAGAGAATACTGATGCCCTGATTGTTCAGGATTTCAACAACTTCTTCCTGATAATTTACCGCTACGGGCAACACAATCTTCCGCAGTGTTTCAGCGTCTTCTGCCGTAGCCGCATCTGCTACCCCACGGGTGTTCACCACCAGACGTTCGGTTCCCAGCAAACGGTCTTGCTCATTGACCAGCCAATCGTTCGCCAGTTTTCCGACT
>CAYZQQ010000585.1:0-1877 GCA_964480075.1 uncultured Anaerolineaceae bacterium | reverse complement strand
ATTCGCCGGGGGATGTGGCAATGTACAGCGCCATCACCGATACGATGGCGTATGTCACCGTGCGGAATGTGAGCGCGGTCAATTTTACGCTGTATCGTCTGCCGGAAGATGATTTCGTCCAACTGAATGGCGAGAATCGTTGGGATTTTGCCCGAAAATATACGCCGTCCGCCGAAAATAAATTGCGTGAATGGACAGTTTTTACCGAGCCGGCATTGAATCAAAATGCCATTTACGGCACACATTTGGCAGCAGATGACGGCGCGCTGCCACCGGGATTGTATTTTTTGAAAGGCACAATATTGCCCGGCGATGTATACCCCGAAGCGGCAAATCTGAGCGACCCGCCAAATTTCACGCAGGTGATTGCGGTGAGTGACGCGAACATCACCGTGAAAGCGTCTGCCGGCCAGACGCTGAGCTGGCTGACCGACCAGCGCACCGCCGAGCCGGTATCGGGGGCGAATCTCCGTTTCCGCACGGAATATGACACACTGGGCGAAACCACTACCGATGCGGACGGCGTCGGCGGGGTGCGGCACGATGCGGTTGACCCGTGGACGCCGCGTTTTGTGTTCAGCGATGAACCGTTTGCCGTAGCCAGCACCGATTGGCGCGACGGTATCGAACGCTGGAATTTCGGCATCAACACCGAAGATTATCTGCAACCGGTTGCCACCCATTTGTATACCGACCGCGCCATTTATCGTCCCGGACAAACCGTGTTTTTCAAAGGCATCATCCGCAAAGATGACGACGCGCACTATTCGCTGCCCGCACCATACCCGGTATATGTGACGGTGTTCGATTGGCAGGGGCAGGTTATTTTCGAAAAACCGCTGTCGCTGAACGAAAACGGCACCTTCAACGGGCAGTTCGATTTGGCGGATGAAGCCGATTTGGGCGGCTATTCCATCGAAGCGGCGTACAATGACCAGTCTTTCAGCGCAGACTTTTCGGTGGCGGCGTACCGCAAGCCGGAATTTCTGGTGGATGTGTCCACCGACCAGCCGGAATACCGCAACGGCGACACCATTCTGCTCACCGCGCAGGCGAGTTTCTTTTTCGGCGGGGCGGTGAAAAACGCGCCCGTTCATTATAGCGTTCTTTCGGAAGACTATTTCTTCAAATATACCGGCAAAGGCTGGTACGATTTCACCGATTACGATTTCAGCCGCGCCCAACCGGACAATGCCGTTCCCGGTTTTGGCGAACTGATTCTGGAAGGGGATGCCACCACCGGCAGCGACGGCACCTTTTCGCTGGAAGTGCCCGCCGACATCGCCGAACAGATTGCCAGCCAACGCTTCACGCTGGAAGTGACCGTCACCGACCCCGACAGCAACCAGCAGGTCTCGAACCGCACCACGGCTATCGTCCACAAAGGGGATTTTTATGTCGGACTGCGCCCTGAAAAATATGTCGGCACTGCCGGGCAGGACACGGCGGTCAACGTGCTGACCGTGGATTGGCAGAGCCAGCCCATCACCAAAAAAGAAATCACCCTCATTTTCAACGAACATCGCTGGTACAGCGTGAAAGTGCAGAGCGATAGCGGCGGCTATTATTGGGAAAGTCAGGTGGAAGACACGCCCGTTGCCACCATGACCGTCACCACCGATGGCGACGGCATGGCGCAAGCGACCTTCGTCCCCGAAACGGGCGGGGTGTACAAAATTGAAGCCCTCGGCGTGGATGACGCGGGCAATCGCGTGCGCTCCTCCACCTTTATGTGGGTTTCCGGCAGCAAGTATATCAACTGGCGACAGGAAAATAACGACCGCCTTGAGCTGGTGACGGACAAAAAAGAATACCGCGTCGGCGATGTGGCGACCATCCTGATTCCGCACCCGTACAGCGGCACGGTGCGCGCGCTG
>CAYZQQ010000584.1:0-1878 GCA_964480075.1 uncultured Anaerolineaceae bacterium | reverse complement strand
CGTTTATCTCGCCGCTGTTGCCGCTGTTGATGGAGAAAATGTCGCTATCACTGACCGCTGCCGGGTCACTGGCGGCATTCATACAGATTCCGGCGCTGCTCAACCCGTTTATCGGCTATTTTGCCGATAGGCTCAGCCTGCGCTATTTTGTTATTTTCGCCCCGGCAGCAACCGCAACACTCATCAGCGCGATGGGATTTGCGCCCAATTACCTCACGCTGGCGATTTTGCTGTTCATCACCGGCATCAGTGTGGCGGCATTCCACGCCCCCGCTCCGGCGATGGTGGCTCGTATTTCGGGCAAGCAGGTTGGCAAAGGAATGAGCTATTTTATGGCGGGCGGCGAACTGGGGCGCACCGTCGGCCCGCTAGTTGCCGTGTGGGCGGTTTCTACATGGACGCTTGACGGGTTTTATCGGGTGGTGATTTTCGGCTGGGCGGCAACCGCCATCCTTTTTTGGCGGCTGCACCGCATTTCGGCACAACCTACCGAAAAACCACGCCGCCTTCACGAAGCTCTGCCCGCTATTCGCCGGTTGTTCATCCCGATGATTGGCATTCGGTTGCCGCGCGAATTTTTGATGACCGCACTGGCAGTGTATCTGCCCACATTTATGACCCGGCAGGGCGCGAGCCTGTGGGTTGCCGGGGCAGCGCTGTCGGTATGGGAAGTAGCGGGGGTGGTCGGCGCGCTGGTGGGCGGGCATCTCAGCGACCGCATCGGGCGCAAACGAATTTTGCTCGGCGGCATCGTCGGGACATCACTGATGATGCTGGTTTTTCTGCGCACCGAAGGCTGGCTGCTCACCCCGGTGCTGCTGGCGCTGGGATTCACCGGACTATCCACCTCACCGGTACTGCTGGCAGTGGTGCAGGATAATATGCCTGAAAATCGGGCGCTGGGCAACGGCATTTTCATCGCCATCTCATTTTTGGTACGCCCCATCGCCATTTTTAGCAACGGGCTCATCGGTGATCATTTTGGGTTGCCTGCCACCTATTTTGTCAGCGCGCTGATAGCCCTGCTGGCAATTCCGTCAATTCTATGGCTGCCAACAAAACCAGCCGGCATAAAGGAGGATGCATAACTATGGCTAACATTTCTCTGCATTATTTTCGATTACCCCGCACGCAGTGGGAACTGTTGCTGACCCGCGTGCGACAATTGGGCATCGACACCATCGTCACCCCCGTGCCGTGGGGATTCCATCATTTTGCCGCCGACCGTTTTGACCTGACCGGATTAAGTACATCCCGCCGCGATTTGGTCGGATTTGTGCAGTTATGCGCCGCGATGGGCTTTGACGCACGGCTGGAACTCTCGCCGGTTGTACCATCGGCGGGGCTGCTGCACAACGGACTGCCCGGCTGGCTGCTGAATCGCCATCCCGAAATTCGGCAAGTGGATGCCCATGGAACTGTACAATCGCTTCTTGTGTGGGAACATCCCGCCACCCTTAAATTGTTGCAACAGTGGTGGCAATCGGTCTTTGCCGCGCTGGAACCGGCGGCAGGACTATTTTCTGCCCAATTGATGCCCCTACCCTCCGCCGAAGATTTTAGCGAACACACCGCCGCCGTGCAGTGGACAATTTGGTTGCGCAAAAAATATGCCATCACGGGTGGCGTGGATGCGCTCAACGCCGCATACCACCCCCCGGCTCCCTTCCACACCATCAGCGACATCAAACTGAATGCCGCACTTGAGGCACCGGTTTTTTTGCAGGACAAAGCCGAGTTTGTGGCGTATGTCACCACGCATGCCCATCAAACATACCGTCAATTGCTCACCGAGGTGGGCTGGCAACCGGCAGACCCGATACCCCTGCCACCGCACGCGGTGCAGGTTTTCCCCGACCCCGCCGATGTCGGTTCAGG
>CAYZQQ010000583.1:0-1880 GCA_964480075.1 uncultured Anaerolineaceae bacterium | reverse complement strand
TGTTCACCCTGCCCGCCAACACCATCTTCACCAATGACAGCGATGCGGCATCGGTGACGCGCAGTCCATCAATATATTGCGGTTCCACGCCGAGTCGCTCCTGCAACTCGCGGATTTCTTTGCCGCCGCCGTGAACCAGCGCCGGCGGTTCGGGCAGGGTTGCCACTGCATCCCCCAATTTTTCCACAAATTCGGCATTATCAATTTCGTTGCCGCCGATTTTTAGCACCCGCATTATAGTAATCCTTCCGTTTCATCCAGCCCGAACATCACATTGAAATTTTGCAGCGCTTGCCCCGCCGCGCCTTTTCCCAAATTATCAATGGATGAGCAGAGGATGAACTGCCGTGGAGTGACCGCCGTCACAGAAATTGCCGCGCCATCGCTGTGGCGGGTGTGGGCAAACGTTGCCAGCTCGCCGGGGGGAAGCACCCGCACCAGTTTTTCGGCGGCGTATGATTGTTCAAACAGCGATTGGGCTTCGGCGGGCGTGGTGTCGCGGTTGAGCGAGACATAAATGGTGGACAACATCCCCTGGCTGATGGGCACCAGATGCGGCGAGAAAATCACCGGAGCAGAAACTGTTCCCCAGCGGCGAACCGCCTGCTCCATTTCTGCCAGATGACGGTGCTGTTGCCCGATACTGTAGGGCGAAAGATTTTCGTTCACTGCCACAAAATGAGTTTTCCGGCTGAGTTTTCGTCCTGCGCCGCTGACGCCGCTTTTGCTGTCGACGATGATGGGCGCATTTTCCGCCGGTAGATTTGCCTGCAATAGCGGGTACAGCGCCAAAATGACGCTGGTGGGATAACACCCGGGATTCGCCAGCAGGTCGGTGCGGGCGATTTCGGCGCGGTTAAGTTCGGGGATGCCGTACACCGCTTTGGACAGCAGATGCGGCGCAGTGTGTTTCACGCCGTACCAGCGAGTATATTCGGCGGCATCTTCCAACCGAAAATCGGCAGAAAGGTCAATCACCCGCACACCCGATTCTCTGGCGCAGATGACCGTCGGCATACTGGCGGCGTGCGGCAAACAGCAAAACACGGCGTCCACCGCATTGAGCGGCGCGTCTGCACTGGGAATCAGCGGCACATCCCAACCCACCGGATACACCGCCGACAACGATTTTCCGGCGTAACTTTCGGATGTAGCAAAAGCAAGTTGTGCATTTTTATGGCGGCGCAATCGTCTGATAACCTCAATACCGGTATATCCTGTTGCGCCAAAAACACCCACTTTTATCATTGTGCCTCCATATCAAAAAACCGGCTCCTGGTGTGGAGCCGGTAGCCATAGCCAGCACGGAACACGCAAAGCGGTTGGTTCGTTCTAAAAAATTCTACGGTTCCTGCGTGGAAATTTTATCGTTTGCATGATGGGAAAGTGTAACATAGAGCGGGGATTTGGTCAATTTGCGAAAAACGTTACCAGTATGTTTGCGCGCGCTCGGTGATGACTCGCCGATACACCCCATCGATGGTTTCGCGAGCGATACGATACCAGTTGTAACGTTGTGCCACCATCAGCCGCGCCCCTGCAGCGTAGTCTGCCGCAGCAGCGGGGTCTTTTAACACATGCAAAATTCCCCATGATGTCGATTCGGGGTCGTCCGAGAAAATGAGTGTCCCTGTTTCATCATGGGTAATTACCTCTCCCAACCCGCCGACATCGCTGGCGACCACCGGACAACTGTATTTCATTGCTTCCAGCGCCACAATCCCAAACGGTTCATACAAACTGGGGAAAACCGCACAATTGGCGACCGAAAAAAATTTATCGCGGTCATCATCAGAGATGAACCCGGCAAAGGTTACGTGGTCTGCAATATCCAGCGATTCTGCCCGCGTGTGCAGTTCATCAGCGATGGGACCAGATCC
>CAYZQQ010000582.1:0-1882 GCA_964480075.1 uncultured Anaerolineaceae bacterium | reverse complement strand
AGTTTAAAATCTGTTTAGCCACTTTAGAATCCAGAACCGACCCGCCTTGTCCCACCGTTCGCACCGCCTGCAATAAATCATCCGTACTCAATTGTTTCAGCACATAGCCGGTAGCGCCGGCGGCGATTGCTTCGGTCACCAGCTCGTCATCGGAATAAGAGGTGAGCATCAGAATGTGAATGTGCGGATGGGCGCGTTTGATTTCCCGGCAGGCTTCGATGCCGCTTTTGTCCGGCAATCGGATGTCCATCAGAATGACATCCGGTTGCAATTGCAACGCCAACTGAATTGCCTGACTCGCGTTGCCCGCCTCCGCGATGACATCCAAATCAGGTTCCCCATTTAACAGCGACCGCAGCCCTAACCGCACAACGTGGTGGTCATCCACTAACAAGATACGCAGTTGTTTCATAGCTGTCTCCTATGGGTACTTTTACGGCAATGGTTGTGCCTTGATTGGGGGCGCTGGATATTTTGATGATGCCGCCCAGAAGTCTGGCGCGGTCTTGCATATTGTTTATCCCGTAGCCCCGCACCACATCAATCGGCAATCCTCTGCCGTTATCTTTTATCGTCAGGTACAACCATCCATCATCCACCACCGTGGACAATACCACTTTGGTAGCATGAGCGTGCCGGGTGACATTGCTCATCGCTTCGCTGGTGATTGCCAGCAACCGGCTTATTTGGACGGGGGATAAAATTAACTCCGGGGGCATATCCAGATTGAGGTCTGTGGTTAGCATGAAATTGTGGTGAAAAGTGTGGGCAATCTCGGTCAATCCGGCGGCGAGGCTTTTTGTGGTCGGTTGGGGTTTGAGGGCGCCAATGTAGTTGCGAATATCGGTGACAGCTTTGTCCAGCATGGCAATGCCCTGCCGCAATTGCGCTATGCCGCCGGTAACATTGCCGCGCTGTAGATTGCGTTCGGTGGTGCGGAGCATCAATCCGGCGGCGTACACCGTTTGCAGTGTCCCGTCATGCAACTCCCGCCCGATGCGTTCGCGTTCAGCCAGCAATATTTGCGATTCCTCAATGTTCGCCAACCGATGTTCAAGCTCCGTGTGGAAAACTTCCAGCGTTCTGATGGTGGCATACATCAATATTAACCCCAGCAAACTGCGATATACTTGAATGGGCAAGGAAGTGAGTTGCTGGATCAATTCTTGATTCAGAACATTCGCGGGGAAAAAATTCCCGGCGGGCACAATCAGACCGCCCATAACGCTGTATCCCACCAACCCTGCTTGCATCAGCCGGATCATCGGTGCGCCGTATTGCGTATTGCGGAGAACCAAATCCTTTTTCATTTGACGCTGCAAGCCGTAAGCCGCCAACAGTCCGCCGGGCAGTCCCAGACTGTACCGTGCCAGAATGTCCCCGGTTCGTTCCCAGCGGGTGATATTTTCCGCCAATGTAAAATCGGGCAGAAATAGATATAGCGTCCAAATGAAAAAAATGGTGAGCGGCAAATAGCGCACAATGCGCCAGCGTCCGGGCAGCGGGCGCAGACTCTCAATACCATATTGAAACAAACTGACGAATGAAGCCGCCAGCAAAAAAAGTTGCATGATTGCCAGAATATTGATGGCGTTATCGGGTAGATATGCCGTTTGGATGGGGATGAAAACATCTCCCCATTCGTGTAACCCATGCGTGAAGCCGAATATTGCCAGCCAGTGCAGGTTTCGCGCCAGCGACAGTCGGCTGTGCCGCCATGTTTGCAGAGCAATTGCCAGCCCCAGTACAAAAAAAACCTGCCCGTAAACGAACAATATGATGATGTGGTTGTAAAGAAAAAATTGCTGAATTAGTTTGAACATATCAAAGTTTTTATCTTGAACTTAAGTCGGTTTGAGCTTTCAGCCCGAACGTTCATTTT
>CAYZQQ010000581.1:0-1882 GCA_964480075.1 uncultured Anaerolineaceae bacterium | reverse complement strand
ATCCATTGTTGTAAAAAAAGTTACCATCGAAGTTCCGGCAGCGGGCGGAACGTACCGCGAAGGCGATCTCGGTGCGGTGCAATACCTCAACCCGCTGCTCGCCGAATACAACCCCATTGACGTTGATATTGCCAGCCTGCTCTTTGAAGGGCTAACCCGCGCCGATGCCTCCGGCAAACTTCATCCCGTGTTAGCCAAAAATTGGACGGTCTCACCCGATGGGCGGGTGTATGTGTTTGTATTGCGTCAGAATGTGCAGTGGTCAGATGGCGCGCCATTTACCGCCGACGATGTAATTTTTACGTTGAATCTCATCCGTGCCGCCGATTTTCCCGGCAACCCTGCCTGGCGAAATTTGTGGCAAACCGTCAAAATTGAGCCGGTGGATGATACCACTATCCGTTTTGTGCTGGATGAACCATTCCCCTCATTTTTATATTACACCACCATCGGTATTCTACCCAAACATCTATTAAAAACCCTGTCACCCGGCAATCTGTTGACCGCTTCATTCAACCTGTCGCCCGTGGGAACCGGTCCTTTTCGGGTGCAAAATCTTGCCGCCGACCGGGTAACGTTGGGGCGCAATCCCCATTATTGGGGACAGACCAGCCGCATCACCCGGCTCGATTTCCGCTTTTATCCCACCGCTGACGCATTGCTGACCGGCTGGAAAAACGGCGAAATTGATGGCATTGGGCATGTTCCGCCGGAAATGATGGCTCAACTTCAGAGCCAACCCGATGTGCAATTGCTCAGTGCGCCGTTGCCGCGTTACAGCGTGGTTTATCTTAACCTGCAAGCGCCGGAACGACTGCCATTCTTCCAAACCGCCGAAATTCGACAGGCTTTGATGATGCTGATAGACCGGCAGGCTTTAATCAATCAAGCGCTTGATGGGCAAGCAATTGTGGCACGGGGACCGTTTTTGCCGTGGCAATGGGCTGCCAACCCGAACCAGACCTTTCCCACCTTTAACCCCGCCGCCGCCGACCTGCTGGCACAAGCCGGCTGGGTTGACACCGACGGCGACGGGTTCCGTGACGATGGCACACACCCGCTGCAATTTGAACTGACCGTGAGCGGCGATGCCCGGCACAATCGGGTGGCGGATGTGCTGGCGGCGCAGTGGCAGCGGGCGGGCATTGATGTTACCGTGGTGAAAAAACCCAAGGCATTTGCCGACCTGTTGGCGCAGCATACTTTCGATGCCGCACTGGTAGACGTGGAACTTTTCGGCGACCCCGACCCGTATCGATTTTGGCACCAATCGCAAATTGATGGCGGACAGAATTTTGGCGGCTGGAGCAATGATGCCGCATCCATTGCTCTGGAAAACGGGCGCACAACATTCGATAAAAATGAACGCATAAAATATTACTATGCGTTTCAACGAATTTTTGCACAAGAGACCCCTGCTCTGGTATTATATTATCCGACGTTTACCTTTGCTATCCGTCCCAACATTAAAAACGTTCAATTACCGCCTCTCGCCAGCACCGCCGACCGTTTTTTAACCCTTGACGACTGGTACCTTTTGACCCAACGAGTTATTGAAACCAATGCAGATACACCGTAATATAACGGGAGAAATTATGCCAACGCCAGCGCCCCGGTTACACGATTTTGTAACAGTGCATCGCCGAATCTCCTCGTTCATTCGTCACACGCCATTAATTCCCAGTAAATATTTAAGCAATCTCTGCCGTGCCGATGTATGGCTCAAACTCGATTTTTTGCAGCCCACCGGTAGTTTCAAAGTGCGCGGAGCGCTGAATAAATTGGCGCTGTTGGCGGAACGCGGCAATTTTGCGGGCGTGGTCACTGCCAGCGCGGGAAATCACGGGTTGGGCGTGGCGTATGCCGCCGAAACGCTGCAATT
>CAYZQQ010000580.1:0-1893 GCA_964480075.1 uncultured Anaerolineaceae bacterium | reverse complement strand
CGCGATGTGACATACACCGAACCCAACCGCGCTCCGGCGGGAATCGTTCCCGCCAGCAGTACCGCCGCGAGCGTCACCGGCGCCCAGCGCCGCACCGAAACCGCGCGCCGTGTTGCCAGTTGCGGCCACACCATCAGCGCAAATTCACCCGCCAGCAGCAGGATTATTGCTGTGCGGGTGATGACCGTTGCCGCCAGCAGCCATCCTTCGGCGGGGAAAATGGCGAAAAAGACATTGCCCTCCACGATGTTGGCGACACTCAACATGGCGGCATATATCCCCCCGCGCAGATTCGGTAGCAGCAGGGCGATGAACACCAGCAGCCAGCCGAGCCATTGCGGGCTGTACCCTTTTGAATAGAGGAAAAAGAGGCACATCACCAGCCCGGTGAACGCCACGGCGACCTTTGGCTTGCGCCATTCAATCCGCCGTGTGACCAGAAATGCGCCAATCGCCGCGAAAATAAGCGAAATGACACCCCACGGCAGCGGCGAACCGGGTCCATCGGCGGGGGTCCACGCCATATTCCGCATATCCAGCGGCGCAACGCCGTAATGGAAATTCCCTTCCAGCAGCGCCCACACCGTCTCCCAGCTTTCCCGCCCGACCGTAATGGCGAACGGCGAACCGATGAGCGCGGGATTCATCCGATAAAATGGATAGCCAATCGCAATGACGGTGACGGCAAATACCCCGATATATGCGGCGGCACGTCCCATGGAAATATCCAGATTCAGTGCGGGAAGTTTCAGTCGCCCGCGCCCTGTTTTGGGCATCCGTTGCACACCCACCGGTAGGAGCAGCACCGGCAGCAATTTCACCATAAACCCGACGCCACCCGTGATGGCGCTCAAATACGGGCGGTTTTCCAACAGCAGATAGAGGCTCATCAGGAAAAAGAAAATGGGCAGCCCCTCAAAATGACCGGTCATGGTGTACACCGGCGTGAAAAACAGGGCGTACATCCCCGCCGAAAACAGGGCGCGTTCGGGTGCAATTTTTTTGCCGATGGCGTACACCACCCCCAGCGTGCCGGTTTCAAAAATCAGCAGCACCCCGCCGAACATCAGCGTGAAAAAAAGGTTCGGCTCATTCCACGGCGGAAAGAACGTGCTGAGCTTCCAAATCCCCACCATTATCAGCGAAAAAAGGGGCGGGTACGGGCTCCACAGCGATTCATAGGCGATGTATCCCTGCCGCGAAAGTTGGGCAAATTCCCGATACCAGTAAAAATCGCTAAAATCAAGCACCAGCCCGCCGGGGCGATATGCCAGCAGCGTCAGCACGCGGAAGGTGGCAAACAAAATCAGCAGCAGGATGAAGTTTCGGGTTTGGGGTTTGTCACTCGTCACTCGTCACTCGCAATTCATCATTTTTAAAAGCTTCTGAAAAACCAAAAAAGTACGCTACGGCGCCACTGAAAACGATAAATGTCCAATAGCTGATGAAGCGGTTGAGCAAAATCACCAACCCGCTCTGTTCCGGCAAAATGTGGAACAGGCTGAACACCGCCAGCGCCGTGCCTTCCACCTGCCCCAGCGCACCGGGGATGATGGGGACGGAAGCCGCCAAATCCACCGTCATACTGCTGAATGCGGCCACGCTCACCGGGGCGATGACACCCGCACTGAGGAGCGCAAAGTACATTAAAAAGATGTCGCACAGCCAGATATACCCCGTTTGCGCGAAAACAGCCAGCAGCAGGCGTGGATTTTTCCCCAGCTGCCGAATGCTGCCCAGCAAATCAAACCCGAATGCCACCACTTTTTGATACAGCGGCCACGGCAGCAGCCGGGCGAAAAAATCTTCCATCTGCGGGGCGGCGAGCAGAATCGCCGCCAGCGCGACCACCGCCGCGCTTCCCCCGCCGACCGTCTGCCAGACCCACGCGGG
>CAYZQQ010000579.1:0-1895 GCA_964480075.1 uncultured Anaerolineaceae bacterium | reverse complement strand
GGGCACGATGGTGGGTGTCGGCAACGGGGTAGCGGTGGCAGTCGGCGGCACGGCGGTGGCGGTTGCCGTGGCGGTAGCAGTTTTTGTGGGGATGATGGGGGCGGGTGTATGCGTCGGTGGGACGGGTGTGGCGCCCGAATTTGGGGCGGTACATGCCACCATCAGTATCCCCATCATCATTATGACACCCCAAGTATTTTTCATTGAACACACTCCTGTTTCGCAAAATCGGCATCAGAACGTTTCTGATGCCGTAAAGTGTACCATCTCTGATATTATATTCGCGACTTTTTTCCGTCAGCTTGCCCACACCTTCTCTGTGGGCAAGCTGACGGATTGTTGCGCTATAACACTTTTTGCACCGCTAACCAGTTTTCGCGGGTGGCATTCGCCTGCAAAATAGCCTCTTCCGCACCGAGGACCACCACTTGTCCGTGAGCTTTCACCGCGTCCAGCACGTCCGCAAAGTCATGGAAATGCCGGGCGGTGGTCGAAAGAATTTCTTGCCGCGTTTTCTGGCGCATATCATCGGTATAGTTGATAAGATAGCGCAACATTGAGGTGTAGCCTTTGGCATCGGGAAGTTGGTACGCATCCATCGCGCCAATAGCGCCGATGATAGTTTTGGTCAATTCCGATTTACTCAACTTAAGGTGGCGCAAAAATTCGCCGGTACGGTCATATATGTCCAGCGTTGCCATCAAATTGGGGTCGCGGTATGACAGGAATGAATATACTCCCGTTTGCCGGCTGAACGAACTGAAGCCGCCATACGCTCCCCCCTGCACGCGCACTCGTTCCCACAACCATGTGGCATGCAAATAGTTGGTAATGACTGACATAGAGCCGTGATATTGGTAGCCAAAATTGTAGATATTTGCGCCTTTGGCAACATAATTAACTTTGGCGGGAATGGTCAACCCTTCATTTTGTGGCAGCGACTGTTGTTGCCAAGTGGCTGTCGATACGGCGTTCGCTGGCATGTCGCCGAGAAACGCGCTTAATTTGGGGCGGAACTGCGCCCAGTTTTCCGCATCGAGCGTCACGTTGCACACCATTGCGTTTCGGTTGAGCAACAGGCGGCGCATCGTTTCCAGTTTTTCCAATACACCCGCCCAATTAGATTCAATTTCATCTATCAGTTGGCGCACAAAAAACAAATTGCTCACGCCGTCCATCTGTTCAGAAGCCCAATCGGCGGTGTTAAAATGCGCTTGCAATCGCCCGTTGACCACGCTGTGCCCACCCGGAATCAATCCCGATTCCTGACCGGATTTATCCTCCAGCAGCATTTGTCGGAAGCGTTCCGGATTATCAAATTTTACAGACAAAAGCACATCGCGCAGAATATCAAGCAAATCATCGGCGTGTGCCATAGTAGATTTGCCGCGCAAAAACAACCATGCGATGGGATTGTCTGCTGCCCCTTCCGGCGCAGAAACATACGACGATGTCCAGATACCGCCGGTTTTTTGCCCGATGCGCTGCGACAGTTTTACAAAGTTTTCTTTTTCTGTACCAATTTCCAGCAACGCATCACTGAACAATGGCATGTATGGCAAAAACTCTTGAGGCAACACCCGCAAATTCAACCCGACATCCAAATATATAATGCCATTGGTGAATAAATTGTGGAACAACACCGTGCTGCCATTGGCTGATTCTTCCACCAGTGGGATGCGTTTGTTTTCTTTTTCCAAATCCGTCAGCGTCAAATGCAGAATGGTTGCCAGCGCTTCCGGGGAGTCGGGAGTTTCTTGAATTTTTTTGAGCGTCTTTGTATTTTCAATCACTTGCATTATGTCTTTTTGTGACATTTCCGCCCGAATCTGTGCCAGATGCTGCTGCTCTTCGGCTTCATCGTGCGCCTGTTTTTGGGGGTCCGGCTGCAAAAT
>CAYZQQ010000578.1:0-1923 GCA_964480075.1 uncultured Anaerolineaceae bacterium | reverse complement strand
GGCGGAACGGCTGCTGCATGATGAGCGGGGCGATCGGGTGTGGCTGGTTTCCGTGCCGATGGTTCCGTGGGGGGCGTATTTTTCCCCGTTGGCGGGGGATGCGTCCACTCCGGCGGCGGCGATGGCGGCGCAAACGGCGTGGCTCGACAGCGGCGAGCGTCGGCGGTGCGAGGCGGTGTGGCGCGTGCTCACCGGTCGGCAGCGGGACGTGTTGCGGGCGTTCGCCGGGGGCGGGATGCCGCAAGATGTGGCGGAAGCATTGTTCATCAGCATCAAAACCGTGGACACGCACAAAACCGTTATCTTGGCGCACTGTCGCTCGGCGTGGGAGATACCGGACGGCACACGGATGACCTTCTATTTCCTGCGCGATAAATTCGGCGCGTTTTTTGATGAGTATAACGCAGAAGAAGCGTGAGGAAATCGGAAGAACCTCTGAATTTGAATGGGAAGTTTTTCTGATGTGTATCGGGGTATTTGATGATACACTGACCATGTAGCAGAACAGAAAGGAGCGTTTATGGAGGAGCGAACATTTATCGCCGCGCTGGCGGGTTTGCTGCACGATGTGGGGAAGGAGATGAATTTATGACTAAAGCATTACTTGCTTTTGATACAGACCGTATTAAAAGTTATGTTTTTGCCACCGGAAAGCTTAAAGAGATTCGCGGAGCCAGTGCCATTCTTGATGAGTTGAATCGGGTGCAGATGGTTCGAGTGGTAGAAAAACTGGGCGGAAGCACTATTTATGCTAATGGGGGTAGCGGTTTGTTTTTAATAGATTCGGAAAACGTTCAGACCGCCATAATTTCAGTGGAAAATTTATACCGCACCCAAACAAAAACAGCCTCTATTACCGGAGTTTCTATTGAACAATCCGGTGATTTTCAGATGGATTTCAAAATACTGGGTTATCGGTTGCGAGCGGCAAAAGATAGAAAAACAAGGCAAGCGGCATTAGTAACGCATCCATTTCTGCATTTCTGTGATTCATGTGGGGTGGAATATGCCGAGCAAGAATACAACGAAGCCGGCGAACTATCTTTACTTTGTATCAGTTGTATGACTAAGCGAGACAAAGATAGCAGTGTAAAATCATCAATTCATCGTATCGTTAAAAACGTTAAAGATCATTCTGTTGCAGAGGTAGGTTTATGGTCAACACTTATTCCATTGTTGGATGCCCGGAATTATGATATTGCAGGTCATAACCGCCCCGAAGATTTCAACGATATAGCGAATATGTCCCATCCCAAAAAGTACATTGGCATAATTTACGCCGATGGCGATTCTATGGGCAAAGAATTAGAGAGGTTGCAATCTGGTGCAGACTTCAAGCAGTTTTCTGAAGCCGTTGATAACAGCATCTACGAAGCGGTAGCCGGTGCTATTTCCAAACATTTACCATCCAAAAGTGACAAAACGTGGCCCTTTGACATTCTTCTCTTGGGCGGTGATGATTTGGTGATGGTAACACCGGCGGATAAAGTGCTTGAGGTTGGGTTAACCGTGATGGAACAATTCACTGAATTCACCCGGGCGAAACTTGGGCGAGCCCTTAAATTATCAGTTGGCATCGCCATTGCCCATGCAAACTATCCGTTTGGGCAATTATTATCTTTGGCAGAGAGTACCTTGAAGTTTGCCAAAAAAGAAGGTGCTAAACGCCGGCAAGTCGGTAAAACGTGGGAAGGGGGGTTACTCAATTTTGTGGTCGTCAGTAGTGCCAATCATTTGGAATTCGGTGAGTTTTACGACGATACGTTAGTAGCTTACGCGGATGAAGGTAACAAAGCTACAAACAAACCAAAAAACTTACATCGCACGTTACGTCCCTACAATGCCGCTGATTTCAGAGAATTGCTCAACATACGACGTAACCAAACAATTGCCGGTATACCTCGCGGAAAATTAAAACAACTT
>CAYZQQ010000577.1:0-1940 GCA_964480075.1 uncultured Anaerolineaceae bacterium | reverse complement strand
TTGGGCCGGGGCGGGGGCCGTTGCATGCTTTCATCGCGTTGCAAAGCGCCATGATGCACGCTGACAATTTACATGCAAGCAGCAGACACATTGCCAGACAAATTAAGGGAAGTTTCTTCCTCTAAAATGAACCGCCCCACAATAGTGTGGTGCAGTTTTTTGCCGTCTATCAATTTTGCTTTTCCAAAGTCAAATCCTTCTGCTTTCAAGCGCATCCACTGTTTATCATTCATAATCTGAAACGGAACGGATAGCTTGCCAATGTCGTGCAGAGCAATCAGATACGGCAACCATTCGTGCAGCGTGGCGGCATCGGCATTGAGAGCGCCGGCAAGTGCCTGCCGCCACCGGACAGAGGCGCGCGGGCTGAGGAGTTGTTGGGCAATGTGCGCCACATCGAACATATGGTACAGCGCCGGGTGGAAAACATCCGAGTCGGCGGTGGTTTTGCCCCACAACTGCAACAATCGTGCGGTTATATCGGTGGAGGAAGTAGTGAGATTATAGGTTTTGTTCAACTGTTGGGCGTGCCTCATTATTATGTCACGTAACCCCGTCGGCTCAAGTACCTCCACATCCGCCCCCCACCCGCGGACCCAGGGAAGCATCTCCTTTGGTTCGGCGATGGCAGCTTGCCAAATTAACGTGCCATCCGGCTGAATCGTCATCTCTTGTCGGGGATGCCAAATGCTCTCTTGCACGCGCCGCACCGCAACTGGTGCTGTAAAGTGCAAGCGCACCAGTTGCGGTTCTTTGTCGCTGTTCCAAATGCCCCAGGTGTATTGCAACAACTGTTCATTTTCAAAATGCGGGTCAATATCGAAAGACTCGCCACTGAGGGTAGCTTTTTCAATTCGTTCCAATTGATAGGGCGTAAAACCATCCCAAACGTTGTTTTTTGCAATTATGTAGATACTGTCGCTCCACGGCGATGGTTCAATCAAATATACATCAATAGTATAGTTGGCAGGCTTGTTGCTTTTTAGGCTTTGGTAACGAATATGCACCTTTAGCTGTTCCGCCCACCCCTTCAGCAGAGTTTGCAGAATAGCTTCTCGTTTTTTTTCTTCAGGATGATGTGGTACATTACCGGCAGCTTTTACCAGCCGTTCGGTCATAGGATTGTAGAGAGCCGACGCCAATTTGCTCAGGGCATTAAGCACAGGCTTTTGAGGAAGGCGTGTATTACGGCTCAGTCTTCGGGTGGCTAAATACAAAATCAACGCTTCTTCTTTTTTCACTTTTATGTGTGATACAAAAGTTTCGGTATCAACGCGATACCGCCCTCGTTCCGTTTCTGCAAAAAAATCATCCCCGTACAGATCCTTAAACCGTCTGCGTCGTTTAAATATAGCATCGCGACCCACTTCAAACACCTCAGCCAATTCCTGATCGGTGTACCCTCTGCCCGGTTGGGCATATAGTCGCAATAGTTCTGCATCGTCAATTGCTCTTGGCATCATTCCTCCTAAAAACTATGTTGTGGTTGGCAACATCATATCATAGTTTGTTGCCAAATAACGTGAATCTTAAGCAAATTTGTTGCCTAATTTCTTCGCCAGCCAAAAATTCCTAAAAATCCGCGAGCATCCTCTTGCAACAGCACCCCGGTAGTTTCATCCATTGTGGCTAACAGACGAGACACTGTTTGCGGGTGCAAGCCGGTTTGACGGGCAATATCGTTTGCTCGAACATAGCCATCGCTGGTTTGAATACAACTTAAAACTTTGTGTGCATTGTGTGCATTTGTCTTGCGTCCCATTGTAGACATCTCCTTAAAGTTTGAGATGTCTACAGGATAAACTACCATTGTTGCCATGATGGCAGCATTCGACCTAAAATTTTAAATTTGCCTATGGCTCTTTGAGGCGTGACAAAATGTATTTCGTGTTTTATAACTAATTTATTATAATGATTTTGGTGTTCTTTGCTCAGAAGAT
>CAYZQQ010000576.1:0-1952 GCA_964480075.1 uncultured Anaerolineaceae bacterium | reverse complement strand
TACGGCACTTTTTTCTTTTGCGCTTTGCGAATTTTGTTGCCCATCCGCTCGCTGCTGTCATCAATGTCCACCCGTATCCCGGCGGCTTTCAATTTGGCGGCAACATCAGCGGCGTAATCGTTGTGCCGGTCGGTGATGGGGATGAGTTTTGCCTGCACCGGCGACAGCCACACCGGGAATGCCCCGGCATAATGCTCAATCAGCACACCGAAAAATCGTTCCATACTGCCCAACAGCGCGCGGTGAATCATATACGGGCGATGCTCTTTGCCATCATCTCCGATATAACTTAAATCGAAGCGTTCCGGCAGGTTGAAATCAAACTGGATGGTGCTTAATTGCCATTCGCGTCCGATAGCGTCGCTAATTTTTATGTCGATTTTGGGACCGTAAAATGCACCGCCGCCTTCATCCACATCATACGGAATGTCGGCACGTTTGAGTGCGGCTTCCAGCGCGGCTTCCGCGTCTCGCCATTTATAATCTTCGCCCACGTATTTTTCTTCGGGTTGGGTGCTGAGGTAGGCGTGGAATTTGTTAAACCCGAAACTCCGCAAAATATGCAGCGAAAAATTCAGTACAAAATCAATCTCGTCCGGCATTTGGTCTTCCCGGCAGAAATGATGCGCATCATCCTGTGTGAATCCGCGCACGCGCAACAAGCCGTGTAGCGTACCGCTGCGCTCGTAGCGATACACCGTACCCCATTCCGCAAATCGCAGCGGGAAATCACGGTAGCTGTGCAGTCCATTTTTGTACATCAAAATGTGGAACGGGCAATTCATCGGTTTGAGATAGTATTCCTGCCCGTCAATGTCAATCGGCGAATACATGCTGTCTTTGTAAAACGACAGGTGTCCGCTGGTTTCCCACAGCGTGCTTTTGCCGATATGGGGCGAATATACCATATCATATCCGTTTTTGGTGTGTTCCTGCTTGCAAAATTCTTCCGCAATATGGCGAATCAGCCCGCCTTTGGGCAGCCACAAAATCAATCCTCCGCCGAGTTCGTCGGCGTTGGTGGTGAATAGTTCCAATTCTTTGCCCAATTTGCGATGGTCGCGTTTTTTGGCTTCTGCCAACTTTTGCAGATATTCTTTCAGTTCGACCGGCGATTCCCATGCCGTGCCGTAAATGCGCTGCAATTGCTGTCGATGCTCATCGCCGCGCCAGTATGCCCCGGCGATGCTGAGCAGTTTGAATGCTTTGGGGTTAATTTCGCCCAGATTTTCCACGTGTGGACCGCGGCACAAATCAACAAACGTATCGTGCCGGTAGGTGCTGATGACCGGGCGTTCATCGGTGGGCAGCGGTTCGCCGTTTTCATCCACGCCGCCGGTTTCCAGTCCTTCAATCAGTTCGATTTTGTAGGGTTGGTCGGCGAAGAGTTTTTTGGCTTCTTCCGCGCTCAATTCTCGGCGTTCAAAGCCGTATTTCTTTTTGATGATATTCCGCATGCGTTTTTCGATGGCTTTCAGGTCATCGGGCGTGAGCGCGCGCGGCAGCTCAAAGTCATAATAGAAGCCGTCTTCAATGGGGGGACCAATGGCGACTTTTCCGGCGGGGAACATTTCCAGCACGGCTTGCGCCATCACATGTGCCAGTGAATGGCGGAGGCGATACAAATGCGAGTTTTCGTAATCTTCTTTTTGGGGCATGATATTACCTTCCTTTATTCAGGTCTAAAAAACTCCAAATCTTCTAAATCATCATCGGACAATTCTACAATGGATGTACCGAGTTCGCTCATAAAACCTTCTAAAAAACGCAGGTATCCTCGCCGCCGGTCTTTCTTGCCCCAAAATTTTACCGAATGCAAGATAACATTTAAGACTCCTTTTAAATCTGTGGCGTCCAGTGGCGGCGTGTCTGCAAAAAGTTGGCGCAAATTTCTGACAATTATACTCGCCACGGTCATAAAGTAACCTTTTGAAAGGTTTGAAACTTGAGAG
>CAYZQQ010000575.1:0-1961 GCA_964480075.1 uncultured Anaerolineaceae bacterium | reverse complement strand
GAGTATTGGGGGAAATCGGTATCCCGATTCGCTCAATGGCGGCCGGACCGCCTGGATCAACCAGCGGCAGCGGCGTTTGCGAATGTGTGATACGATTAAGGAACCCTAAAATTTGCTCAACGGTGATGCTCTGTTCTTGCGCTTGAACGTAGCTTTTGCGGTTGATGCGATAGAGCACTCCGGTATCGAGTCGTTTCTCCGGAATGGCGAAACGCGCCAGTTGAAAGCGATGATACAGGTTAAAGGCGGTTGGCACGCGCATCGAAAAATCACCGGGGTTGATGCGAAGCTGTTTTGCCGGAACGGAATTCGGGGGGGGCGTAGCTTTAGCTTTGTCCGGGTGAAGGAAGTTGCGCCCCGAAGCGGTAATTTTGAAGACATGGGGCGGAAGTTTCTCGCCGGATGCGCCCAAATCTACCACACCCAGCGAAAAAAGTGTGGTGGTGAGCAAATGGCGTATCAATACGCCCTCAACATCATCCCAATGGTCAAAGCCCATCAACGGGGCATTTGTTTGCGCATCATAAATATACCATGCCTCATAATCCCCATCGGGACGCTGAAAATCGGGTTCGGTGGTTTTTATGGCGCGAATGAATCCGTCAAGGGTCAGCCATTCATCGGCGGGCGACCGGGAGAGAAAATCCAGTATTTTTGAACGCCCCAGCAGCGGGCTGTTTTCCCAGCCGGTGGGTTGGGGTTTCAGTTCGGGAATATGCCACAAATCATTCCATGTGGGGTCGGTGCGCCATGTTGTCTGTAACATCAATCGTTGCGCGGAGCGCGGAGCTTGCAGCCACTGCCGCACCGTTTCGGTGTGCAGCTTCAATCGCCGCCCCTGTTTGCGCAGAAAATCCATACGCCGCGCCAAATGCAGCACAAAATCGAACCAATGCTCTGCCGCCAAGTCATCGCCATCCAATTTAAAGCTGAATGTTTGCCGGATGGCGAGCCGGTGGTTTTCGGGGATGCTATCGTCAGGCGAAAGCCGCACCATGTGGTTTTGCAGATATACCAGCAGCGAAAACAAATCTTCGATGGCGGGAGCGGTCGTCGCCAATGTGTATGCCGGCATTGATGCAATTTCAACGTGAAAAACCGTGTTTTGGGGGGCAGAAACCGGGAATGCCGGTTGGACATCGGTGGGAATGAATACGACTTCTTCCGGTCCGCGGGCAGTGTGCCGAAAGCCTTTAAATATCAACCCGTGATACCATAAGTTTTCAGCGGGATTGACGGGCGTTTCCCACGGTTTCTCTCGCCGCAGCCGATTGACCCCCATGGTGCGAATGGCGCCATATATTCGCGCAAATTTTCGGGCTTCCATAAATCCGCCCGCCACCGTTAATTGTTGCAGCGCCTCAATTTCTGCCGCCGATAAATCTTGGCGGGCAATCGCCACCGATGCTGGGGACAGCAATTCTTCTGCCAACGCAGCCAGCGCTTCGCGCTTGCGGGTTTCCGGCTGTGTCGCGCCTCGTTTGGCGGCGATGGCTTGCAATTGCGCTAAGTTGTAATCGGTTAAAGCGTCTTTTAAAGGTTTCACGTTAATATTATACTGTCAAACTGCCCAAAGTTGAATTTTGATGGTTGGCGAATCGGGGCAGGTTGGTTATAATACCATGCACCACAGAAAAATAGGGTGTGAAAGGTAGATAGCTTATGTATAACGGACAACAACCGAAAAAATCAAGGATGACAGAAAATTTTATGCGGGAATTGAAAAAAAATGGGCAACTCTATTGGAAACTATTTACGCATCCGCGAGTTTCGCTATTGGTAAAAACAATCCCCGTGCTGGCTTTTTTGTATTGGCTAAACCCCATTGACCCGCTGCCCCCCCCCTTAAATCTAACGCCCATTGATGACCTGACCGCAATTTTGCTTGGTCTGAAACTTTTCGTAGAATTATCTCCATCTGATTTGGTTGCGGCGCTGCGCTATGAAATTGAATATGGCAG
>CAYZQQ010000574.1:0-1969 GCA_964480075.1 uncultured Anaerolineaceae bacterium | reverse complement strand
AGCGCGCGGTAGCGGCAGTAAAATTTGGCATATCTATTCGCCGCGAAGGCTATAATCTGTATGTGCTGGGGCCCCACAGTACCGGCAAATTTTCGGCGGTGCGGCAGTTTTTAGAAAAACAAGCCGCCGCTGAACCCACCCCCAACGATTGGTGCTATATTAATAATTTTGAACAACCCCACCGACCGCAAGTACTGCAATTGCCCGCCGGATGCGGGGCGCAATTGGTGGCGGATATGACGGCATTTGTGGACGAATTGCGCACTGCCATCCCTACTGCATTCGAAAGCGACGATTATCGCAGCCGGTTGCAGAGCATTGATGAACAATTTAAACAGCGCCACGAAACTGCGTTCCAGCAAATTCAGCAGTTGGCAAAAGAACGTAGTTTGGCGCTTATTCGCACACCGAACGGTATTGCGTTTGCGCCGTTATCCGAGGGCAAAGTTATTAGCCCCGATGAATTTGAGAAACTGGCAGAAGATGAGCAGGAACGTATAAAAAAACAAATCGCCGAAATGCAGGATGAAATGGATGAAGCCATTTATCAGGCACGGCAATTGGAAAAAGACCAGCGTGAGCAGGTTAAAGCGCTCAACCGCGATATTGCGCAGGTGGAAGTGTCGCATTTAACGCACGATTTGCGTGACAAATATAGTGATTTGCCCGCCGTGCTGAGCTATTTTGAATTGGCGGAAAAAGATGTGGTGGAGAATGTGGATGATTTTCGCACCACCACCGAAGATGATACCACCCCGATGGAAGGTATGCCGCTGCCGCGTTCGTTGCAAGCGCCCGCGTTTCTGCGGCGGTATCGAGTCAACCTGCTCATTGACCACAGCGACAATCATGGCACGCCGGTGGTGTACGAAGACCATCCCACATACCCCAATCTGGTGGGGCGAATTGAGCATATTGTGGCGCAATCCGGGACGCTCGTCACCGATTTTACGCTGGTAAAACCGGGCGCGCTCCATCGGGCAAATGGCGGATATTTAATTTTAGACGCACACAAAATTCTGGCGCAGCCATTTGCATGGGAGCAGTTAAAACGCGCCCTTCGCGCCGAAAGAATCGAAATTGAAGCGGCGGGACAAATGTACGGTGTTATCAACACCGTGTCGCTCAAACCCGAAGCGGTTCCCCTCGATATAAAAGTGATTTTAATTGGCGACCGGCATCTCTATTATTTATTAAGTCAATTCGACCCCGATTTTTCGGAGCTGTTTAAGGTTGCGGCGGATTTTGCGGCAGATATGGAACGCAATCCGGAAAATAATCTGCTGTATGCCCGACTCATCGGCACGCTGGCGCGGAAAGAATCGTTGCGCCAATTTGATGCCGCCGCGGTGGCGCGAGTCATCGAGCGCAGCGCCCGGAACGTGGAAGACGCCGAGCGATTGTCCATTCGCATGCAATCTGTCGCCGATTTGGTGCGCGAGTCGGATTATTGGGCGGCTGAAGCAGCGCACGATGTGGTAACCCGTGACGATGTGCAAAAAGCCATCGATATGCAAATCTACCGGGTGAGTCGCATAAAAGAACGGATGCAGGAACAAATTTTGCGCGGCACATTTCTCATCGATACCGATGGTGAACAAGTGGGGCAAATCAACGGGCTGTCAGTCATTAATATGGGAAATTACGAATTCGGCAGACCGAGCCGTATCACGGCGCGGGTGCGGTTGGGCAAAGGCAACATCATCGATATTGAGCGGGAAGTGAAACTTGGCGGACCATTGCACACCAAAGGCGTGTTGATTCTATCCGGTTTTTTGGGCGCGCGATTTATCCCCAACCGCCCGTTGTCGCTGTCGGCGAGTTTGGTGTTTGAGCAATCGTATGGCGGAGTGGATGGCGACAGCGCATCGTCTGCAGAACTGTATGCGCTGCTGTCGGCGCTGAGTGATGCGCCCATTAAACAATCGCTGGCAGTGACGGGGTCGGTAAATCAGTTGGGGCAGGTGCA
>CAYZQQ010000573.1:0-1978 GCA_964480075.1 uncultured Anaerolineaceae bacterium | reverse complement strand
ATTTATGTCAGCGCAGGGACGCTGACACTGAAAAACAGCATGGTGGACGGGAATACCGGCGGGTCATCTGCGGCGGCGGTCTGGGTTGACGGAACCAGCAATTTGGTGGTTGAAAATTCCACCATCGCCAACAATAACAGTTCCGGTTTGCATATCCAGAGCAGCGGCGCAATGACGCTCACCAATGTGACCGTCAGCGGTAACAGTTACGATGGTATTCAAACATCGAGTGGCAACACAGCGATTCAATTCAGCACGATTGCCAAAAACACCACCTCTGGTATTTTGAACTACGGCACGATCACCATTGAAAGTTCCATTGTCGCCGATAATAATGGCGGCACAAACTGCGTCGGAAGCGGAACCCTCACCTCATCCGGCTACAATATCGACAGCGGCACATCGTGCGGCTTCAGCGGGTTGAACGACCAACTCACCACCGCCCCGCTTTTGCTCCCGCTGGCAGACAACGGCGGAGATTCATGGACGCACGGCCTTCCGCTCAACAGCCCGGCGATTGATGCAGGCAAACCGGAAACCTGCCCCGCCACCGACCAGCGCGGCACATCCCGCCCGGTGGACGGCGACGGCGACAGCACCGCCACTTGCGACATCGGCGCGTTTGAATTTGTGCGGCAAAGCATCAGCGGCGTGACCATTTCCGGCAATGCCAACGGGTTCACCCACAGCAGTGAAACCTTCACCGCCAATGTCACCCCGATTTCAGCCAGCATTCCCATCACCTACGTGTGGCAAGCCACCAACCAGTCACCCATCACCCACACCGGCAAAGGCATCAGCGACACGGCATCGTTCAATTGGAGCAGCACGGGAACGCAGGTGGTCACCGTGACGGTGAACAACGGCGTTGCCCAACAATCGAACACCCACACCATCAATTTGACGCAGGGAACACAACCTATGACCGCCGTGACCATCTCCGGCGCGACCTCCGGCTCCACCGGTCCGACCTACACCTTCAACGCGACTGTCACGCCATCAAATGCCACCCAGCCCATCACCTACACCTGGCAGGCAGATGAACAATCGACGGTGGTGCATACCGGAAAAGGGGCAACCGATGCGGTTGATTTCCACTGGAATTCCGGCGGCACAAAAAATATCACCGTGACGGTGGACAACGGATTGGGAACCCAAACCGATTCGCACAGCATCGCGCTTTCAAGCTGGTATGTGAACGGCAGTACCGGCAATGACAGCAACAATTGCCTCTCGTCCGGCACCGCCTGCAAAACTATCGACGGGGCAATGGGCAAAGCCAGCGATAAAGACACCATCACCATTGCCGCCGGAACCTACACTGAAAACCTCTCGGTGAACAAATCGTTGTCCTTCATCGGCGCGGGGCGCGACCAAACCATCGTGGATGGCGGCGCATCGGATTCGGTGTTCGACATCGTACTCAACAACACGGTGACGCTGTCCAATATGACCATTCAAAACGGCAGCGGACGCGGTGGCATCGGGAGCGGCGGCGGCATTTACGTTTTCGGGGATTTAACGCTGTCGCAAGTGCGCGTTTTCAGCAATACCGGCAATCTCGGCGGGGCGGTGTTCGTCAGTTCAACGGGGAATCTCACGGCGACCCACAGCACTTTCGACCAAAACGCTACGCAAACCACCGGCAACGGGACAATTTTTGTGGATGGCGGGAATCTCCGGCTGGAAAGTTCAACCGTTTCGGGCAACCGTACCAACGCCCTCCATAATCAAAACGGCGGAACGGCGGACATTTTCAACAGCACCCTCAGCGGCAATGCCGGCGGCGTTTCCAATGGTGCAACCATGACCATGCGCAACAGCACCGTCGCCAACAATTCCGCCGGAAACGCCATTTCCAACAGCGGCACGTTCACCGTGAAAAGCAGCATTCTGGCGGCGCCGGCGGGCGTGGATGTATGCGACACCCTCAGCGGGGGCGTGGTGAATCTCTCCTCGCAGGGGTATAATCTGGAAA
>CAYZQQ010000572.1:0-1979 GCA_964480075.1 uncultured Anaerolineaceae bacterium | reverse complement strand
ATCCATAATTGTGCCCTGTGGCTTGGCGGTGGGTGTTTGCGCCGCCACGGCGACAGCCGCCGCATCGGGCGTGGCGGTAACCATCACCACGGCATCGGGCACAATGGCAGGTCGCCCCAAAAAGCCAATAACCAGCCCCGCCAAAAACGTTATTACTGCCACGACCGCGGCAAGCGTAAATCGTGACCCACCCGACGGCGACAACGATGCGGGCGGGGGTGTTTCGATAGTTTGCTGTGGTTGTTCCATACATCACCTTTTCAATAAGATTGAACATTTATTATACCGAATTGTCAGAGATTTTGAAAAAACCTCAGCTCACCGGGATTCAAGTGATGATATTCTCAAGATTTTGACAGCTTGTCAATGTCACCCGTTCAGTTTTGACGGAGATGCCAAATTGCGTTATATTCTCTCCCAATGCAATGAGTTTGTTGGAAATGAAAGCCCCAGCCAACATCGGACTGGGGCTTTTTGCACAAAAATCGAAAGGATTTTAATGATGACAGAAAAAATGGTGGTGGCAGATGATGTGGTGGTGAGCTTGGATTACAGTCTCACGCTGGATGATGGGTCAGAAATCGACTCCTCTCGCGGACAAGAGCCGTTGATGTATCTGCAGGGACATGGACAATTGATTCCGGGGTTGGAACGTGAACTGTATGGTATGGAAATTGGCGCTGCCAAAAAAGTGTCGGTATTGCCCGATGATGGATATGGCAATACGGACCCGGATGCCGTCCAACTGCTAAGCCACGAGGTATTCCCCGATGATTTGGCATTGAAACCGGGTATGCGTCTACAGATGGCAACCCCAGAGGGGCATCCAATGGAAGCCGAAGTAAAAGAATTGCGTGATGATGGCGTTTTGCTTGATTTCAACCATCCGTTAGCCGGTGAAACCCTGCATTTCGATATTTCGGTGGTTGATTTACGGACCGCCACCAGCGAAGAATTGGCACATGGACATGTGCATGGTCCCCACGGGCACGGGCACTAAAAAAGGCTATCAGCTCAAACCCAATAGCGTTTACCAAAAAGTTGGCAGAGTCACCTCTGTCAGTTTTTTTTGATTCGCTGTACCGGAATGACATTTTGGTACCCCGCAGCAAGCTGCGGGGAGTATTCATTTTGTCAAATTTCAAACTGCGTAAGGTGAGTTATTGAGATGATACGATTCGCCGCATAACAAACTTCCCCTGCCCCGGTTCGCCGAGAAATTCATCGTTTTGAACCAAAATTTGCCCGCGACGGAGAGTAACAACGGGCATCCCCTGCACCGAAACACCATCATACGGTGTCCATCCAGCAGTTTCGTGCAACGTTTCCGGCGAAATAGTTTTTGTTTTTTCCGGGTCAAAAACCACCACATCGGCATCGTACCCCACTGCGATGTGTCCTTTTTGATTGAAGCCGAGCAGTTTCGCGGGGGTGGTACATGCTATATCCACCCACCGATTTTCGGAAAAATGCCCCGCACGCACGCCATAGGTGTACAGCAGCGGGAATCGCATTTCTATGCCCGGCACGCCACCCGGAATTTGGCTAAAATCGTTCAATCCGGTGGCTTTTTCGGAGCGGGTGAACGGGCAATGGTCGGTGGTGACAATTTGCAAGTGATTGTCTGCCAGTGCCTGCCACATTTTTTGCGGTTCTCCCTGCGGGCGAATGGGCGGGGCACAAACGGGCAACACACCGTCAACGCCATTCCGGTCATATACAGTATCATCCAACATGAGGTACTGCGGACACGTTTCGCCGGTAACGGGCAATCCACGCCGCCGCGCATCGGCAATGCGGTCAACCGTAGATTGACAGCCCACATGGAAGATATGCACGGGGACACCGGCAAATGCAGCAATGTCAATTACCCGTCCCACCGCTTCACCTTCCAATTCTACCGGACGACTGCGCGGATGCCAATGGGGGGCGGTATTTCCCTGCGCCAAGTTTTGGGCAATGAGCGCGGTTATCACGTC
>CAYZQQ010000571.1:0-1983 GCA_964480075.1 uncultured Anaerolineaceae bacterium | reverse complement strand
ACAAATAAATCGCTCGCACTTCTTACCTTCACTATTCAACTGTTAATGTCCCATTAAAAAACCAACAATCTACAGCATTGCTGGCTTGACGTAGAGATATTCATCTCTCTATAAACAGAGAGTCTACTTAACCCATCTGCTTTTGTCAAATCCGCCGCATTGATATTGCTCTGAAAGAAACCTTCCGGCTCGCAATCACAGTATTTCTCAACCCGACAACGAGGCGGAATTATACACCCTTCTGAGGCTTTGTCAAATCACAATTTCGGTTTTGAAAACCGCCCGCTCACTCCCCAATTTGCCGCAATTTCGACGTACCCCGCAACGCCGCCACCGACTCGATTCCCGCCGCGAACATGGCTATCCGCAACGTTGATTCCGCCACCGCCACTTCTTCCAGCACCGCCTCCGTGGAAACCACCGCCGCCCGCAAAAATGGTCCGGCCATCCCGCCGAGCTCCGCCCCCAGCGCCACCGCCTTCGCAATATCCAGCCCATTCCGCAACCCGCCACTGGCAATCAGCGGCAATTCCGGCGCACCTGTCCGCGCCGCCAAAATTGCCTCCGCCGTGGGGATACCCCAATCCACAAATGTCGCCGCCACCCGCCGGTGACGCTCCGTTGGCGCACGATGCATTTCCACCTGCGACCATGACGTTCCCCCTGCCCCTGCCACGTCAATGGCAGCCACGCCGCACGCCGCCAGCCGCCGCGCATTTTCCGCCGAAAATCCCCAGCCGACTTCTTTGGCAATCACCGGCACATCCAGCGCGGCACACACTGCCGCCACCCGTTCCAGCAATCCCGCAAAATTGGTGTCCCCTTCCGGCTGCACAGCTTCCTGCAACGCATTAAAATGCAGAATCAGCGCATCCGCCGCCAGCATATCTACCGCCCGCCGGCATTCGTCAACCCCGTATCCATAATTCAGCTGCACTGCCCCTAAATTGGCAAACAGCAGCGCAGTCGGCGCAAAGTCCCGAATTTGAAACGTCTCCGCCAGCACCGGCGACTCAATCGCGGCGCGCTGACTGCCGACCCCCATCGCAATGCCCGTTTCCTCCGCAGCTTCCGCCAGCCGTCGGTTGATGAGCGACGCTTCACCCGTCCCGCCCGTCATCGAAGAAATCAACAACGGCGCGCGCAACCGTTTTCCAAAAAATTCGGTGGAAATATCCACTGCCGCCAAATCCAGTTCCGGCACAGCCGTATGTTCAAAACGATACTGCTCCAGCCCCGTGGTCACGGTGGCAAAACCCACATCCTCCTCCAAATTGATTCGGATGTGGTCGGCTTTTCGTTGTTCATGCATGGTTTTTCCTCCCCCATAGCATGGTACAATCGGCGGGGAAAATAGTCAAAGCGTGCAAACTGTTTGCTGTTTTTATGCCGATATGATAGCATGATTGTTATGAACCTGACCCTACTGCTCATTCTGCTATTTGGCTGGGCAATTGCTGTGCTGATAAACCACATCGCATCGGTTTTGCCACACCGGGAATCCATCCGGCAAAAACCGTTCTGCACCCGCCGCCTGAATTTCGACGGCACGGAAACCATATCCACCGCCATTCGCGGCGAAGAAAACACATCCGCCCCCGAAATCTGCCATGTGGAACGCCCCCTGTTGGCGTGGAGCGGACTGCTCGCGCTTCTCACTGGCAACCGCATCTGTCCCGGTTGCGGAAAACCGCTCGGCGCGCGGCACACCATTGTGGAAATAATTTTCCCCATTCTACTGGTAATTCTTTACCGGCAATTCGGGGTTACCATATATTTTGGCTGGACGGCGCTCTTTTCCGCCATTCTCACCATCCTGTTCATTACCGATTTGGAACACCGGCTCATTCAGCACAAGATCATTTTCCCCGCCATTCTGCTGGCGCTGGCAGGTGGATTCTTTTCGCCGATTTTCAATTGGAAACTCGCCCTGCTCGGCGGCGCAGTTGGATTTGTAAGCTTTTACATTCTGGCATTGCTGGG
>CAYZQQ010000570.1:0-1985 GCA_964480075.1 uncultured Anaerolineaceae bacterium | reverse complement strand
AGGTCACTGCGCACCACCCCGCTATCTTCCCAGTTGCGAAGGGTCGGCACCACAATGTATGGCGCAGTTTCGTCCGTGAGCGCGTCCAACGTGCCGCCGATGTTTCCGTCCGTGTCGAGAAACAACCCCTGCGGGTTCGCTTCCACCAACGAATCTTTCACCGCATCGGGAATGGTGCTGCCCTCGGTGATATTGGTGGAAAAATACGGTCGCACGGGATGTGTTTGCGCCACCACCACCGATTTCGGCAAATAGTCCAACCGAGCTTCCAATGTTTCTGCACCCAAAATCTGATGGCTGGGCATCCATTGCCAATTTGAGCCGTTCCAACTATATAAATCAAGGGTGGTGTACGGTTCCGCTTCGTTGGGAATGGGAATATATACCATCACTGCGGTGGGGTCGGCGCCTTTGTGTTTAATTTCGTAAAACGGACTTTTCATGACCAAATTGGGGGGAAATTGCGCGGCGGCTTTTACCAAATCTTTGTTGGTGTCGCCGCGCAGAAACATATCGCGGGGAATGGGGGTGAGCTGCATGCTAATATCTTTGTCCAACCCCTCCGGCAAAACATCCACCCGTGTACCGTCCGGGTCAGCCACCGACCCGCCGGTGGTTTTGTCAAACGTATCATATCCCACCGTGGTTATTGTTTTTACCAAATTAATGGGAGGCAGCAGCAACGCGGCAATGACCAGCACCGGTATCAGCACAAAATTAATGACGATACCGCCGGTTTTGGTCTCCAGCGCGTGCCCCACTGCTGCCAGCGGGTTGTTTTCAGCGTTCATATTATTTTCCATACAAGTGAATTCTCCTTGTAAATTTTGCCTGCAATCTAAAATTTTCGCGTTTTTTTGACCGTGAATTCGATGGGAAAATGGTGTCGGGCAAAGCGAGTGCAGACAAAAAGCGTTACAGCATAAAGCAAATTGCAGCGTATTTTAGCATGTCGCCAACCCTTTGGCAAGATATTATCCATTACCGATGATATTCGCCCAGCAGTACCCGGTCTTTGCCCGCCAAATCTTGTGTTATGGCAAAGGTGGCATGGGGACTCATCGTCCGCGCCAGCGATAGAATCGCCGCCCCCTGCGCCGCACCAAATTCCACCAGCAACACACCCTTGTCCCCCAGCAGCGATGGCGCGGCACGCAAAAGTTGCTTGATGTGTGCCAATCCGGCTTCCGCCGAAAACAACGCCGCATGGGGTTCAAATTTTTGAACGGTCGGCGGCAATTCTGCCGCTTCTTGCCAAGAAATATACGGTGGATTGGAAATAATGGCATCAACTTTCCCGCGGATGCCTGCCAGCAGGTTCATCTGCATCAGCGAAACTTGCGTCTGCACACCGTGCCGTCGCACATTTTTTTGCGCCACAGCCAGCGCAGCGGCAGAAATATCCGTTGCAAAAACCCGCAGTGCCGAACACTGTACCGCCAGCGATACGGCGATACAGCCGCTGCCCGTGCCAACATCCATTACCCGTGCGGTTTTTTGGGGCAGATGTGCCAACGCCATTTCAACCAGCATTTCGGTTTCCGGTCGGGGGACAAGCACCGCCGGAGACACAAAAAATGGCAACCCGAAAAATTCACGCTCGCCGATGAGATATGCCACCGGCTCAAATTTTGCGCGGCGGGCAATCAGTTGTTCAAATCGGGCATATTTTTCCGCTGAAAGCGGAGCATCGGCGTGGGCGAACAGCCAAGTTCTGTCAACGCCCAGCACGTGTGCCAGCAACACTTCGGTATCCAACCGCGCGGAGTCAATCTCTGCGGAAGAAAGGGTTTTGATGGCGCGGCAGAGGGTGGATTGGATGTTTGTGGTTTCAGGATTCAAGGTTCAAGGGTTTAAAGTTACAGAGTTACAGAGTTGCAGGTTCAAAGTTTAAGGGTTCAAGTTTCGTTCACAAATTCGTAATTCGCTATTCGTCTTTCGCTTGTTTGGCTTTTTTTTCCAGCGCCATCAGTTTTTCCCGCAGC
>CAYZQQ010000569.1:0-1991 GCA_964480075.1 uncultured Anaerolineaceae bacterium | reverse complement strand
CGAATATTCAAATTATACCCTTTATTACGCACCATTTCTACTGCAAAAGTCGAGTAAACTAAATGAAACTTTTGCGGAAAGGTTCAAAACCATCAAAATAATCGACGATTATTACTGATGTCATTCCCCCCGCGAAAGCGGGAATCCATTGTTCTTTGATGTGGATTCCGGATATTTTCCTGTGGAAAATTCCGGAATGACATACCAACCGTGGATTTTTTCAAGAAACACAAAAAGTTTCAATAAGCTTTGTGAAACTCCGTATCATCTGGGTTATCTGTGTTCCGTTTATCACCTGCTGACTGCTATCCGCCATTCGCTATTCGTCACTCGTTACTCGTTACTCGTTACTTGAAAAATACTGCCGTTCAAATCGAGCACATACAATTCGCCCGCCGCATCTTCTCCAAACGAGCTGATGTTTAAACGAGTGTCCAGCAGTTCCGCAGGCAATCCGTCTATACGCATGCCCCAAATTTTCCCCGAACAAAAATCGCCATACAGATACATGCCGCTCAATCCCGGATATTTTGTTCCACGATAGATATATCCCCCCGTCACCGAGCATCCGTCGTCGTGGCTGTATTCCGCCACCGGTAACACCAGCCCGGTAGTTTGGCAGGTATCTTTTTGAAAACAGTGTAAACCTTCCATCACATTCCAGCCAAAATTTGCACCGGCGCTCTGTACCAGCGGCAAAAAATCGATTTCCTCAAATTTATTTTGTCCCACATCGGCAATCCACAAATCACCGGTTTCCCGGTCAAACGAAAACCGCCACGGATTGCGCAGACCATACGCCCAAACTTCCGGGCGGGCATTGGGCGTGCCAACGAACGGATTGTCGGCGGGAACGGTGTACGGTTCGCCAAAATCCACGCTGATGCGCAATAGTTTTCCCAGCAGGCTGGATAGGTTTTGCCCGTTGCCGCGCGGGTCGTTGGCAGAGCCACCATCGCCGGTGCCGATGTACAAATTACCATCGGGACCAAACTGCAACTGTCCGCCATTGTGATTGCGGTACGGTTGCCGAAAGGTCATCAAAATTTGGGCGGACGCCGGGTTGAGCGATGGTTCGTTTGCCGCCAAACGATATGCGGCAATGATTGTTGCGTTATTGTGACCGGTATAATTTACAAATACACGGGGGTCGGCGGGAAATTGGGGGTGAAACGCAATACTGAGCAAACCCTGCTCCTGCCCACCTGCTTCCACCAGCGATGTGATGTCTAAAAATGGATGCGGCTGGAGTTGTCCGTTTTGCAGCACGCGCACCGTGCCGAGCCGCTCCACCACAAAAAGTTTGCTGTCATCGCCCGGCGCAACGGTAATATATGTGGGTTGCGTGAGTCCCGTTGCCACTTTCGTCAACGCCAAAACCGGTAACGGTGGCATTTCAGTGGGGGATGGCATCGCTGTGGCGGCAGGTATTGTCGCCGTAGATGTGGCGGGGGCAGGTGTTGGAGTGGGCGTGGGAAAAACCACAGCGGGAGTAGAAATTTTTACAGTCGGCACCGGCGCAGCGGAGGGAACAGAGGTCACCGGCGGAGGAACCGGTGTGGGAGTCGGCGCGGCAATAGGAGTGGCGGTACATCCTGCCATCAATATCAACAATAATCCGATGAACCACCGTAGGTTATTTTTCATCATTTTCGCTCCCACCGATACTTTCAAGTTTCTGCCCTTTCATCCTTTCCCAACCGATACAACCAACGCAATATCAGAGCGATAATTATCAGCACAATGAAAATTCCGCCGCCAAGACAGAGTACGCTCCCGCCGAGCAGTGGCAGCGTCTGTTGTGCCACCTCCATCAGCGAAGGGGTTGCCGTGGGGGTGGGGGTCAGTGTAGGGGGCGGTGTAATGGTCGGGGGAACGGGGGTGGCAGTCGCCGTGGGGGGGGGGATGGCAGGGGGTGGGGGGGTAGCGGGAGCGGTCGCGGTCGGCAGGGCGGTGGCGGTGGGGTGTGGGGGGGCGCGCGCCCGCGGCCC
>CAYZQQ010000568.1:0-2003 GCA_964480075.1 uncultured Anaerolineaceae bacterium | reverse complement strand
TTTTGCCCACGCCGGTGGGTCCGCTGAACAGAATATTTTCGTGGCGGGCGATGAAAGCACCGGCTGCCAAATCGCTGATGAACCCGCGGTCAACATCGGGCGCGGCAGAGAAATCGAAGTGCGCTAAGGTTTTGTTGACATCACAGCCGGATTGTTTGAGCCGTTTTGCTATACGTTGACCGGCGCGTCGTTCCAGCTCATCGTCCAGCAGCAATGCCAGAAATTCAGTGGGGCTGAGCTGTCCGGCGGTGGCTTGCGCGGCGCGGGTATCGAGCGTGTACGCCATCCCGCCCAATTTCAATTGACGCAATTTGGGCAATAAGGGATGGGTCAACACGGCAGCGCCTCGGCTTGCGGAAAGAATTCCTGCGCGTCACGGGCAAATTCGAAGGGCGCAGCGGGTTCGACGACGGGTGTTTCCCCCGGCAGCGGTTCGTGATCCAGACCGGCATTCAGAATTTGTTTGACCCGTTGATATTGAATATCGTCAAAATAGAGCGCCCGCGCACAGGCGCGTTCCAGCCGTTTTGGGCCGACTTTTTCCGCCAGCCGCAGGATGTTTTGTGCGGCGCGCAGCCGGTCGAGCGGGCGATTATCCAGTAGGGTATTGACCACTTTTGCGGTGGCGGGTCCGATGTTTTTAGCATTTTCCCGACATTTGGGCGGCGTTTGTTTCAAATACGCCGCTTTTTCGGGCGGATAATCGTCCAAACGGGTCGTCCAGTGCCCTTCGCCGAAACTGCGCAGATGACTGACGACCAAGTCGGCACCGGCATAAAGCTGCACCATTTTTTCGTGGATATGCGCGTCGAGGCGTTGCCCGATGTAACGATACGGCACGGAATAATAATTGCCATCCAGCGTAATGTGGCAATCGCGATGCACTTTGACCGGTTTAATCGCCAGCAGGTGGAAGGGATTTTCGGGCAAAGCTTGCAATTGGGGCTGCTCAACCTCGTGAAAAAGTTTCCACGGCGCTTGACGAGTGGTGCCGTGAATGCGTGCGCCGGCGGTCTCTTTAATCCAGATTTTCAAGCGGGCGTTCGCCGCATCAACATCGGCAAAGGTGCGTCCGGCGATGAAATTTCGTTTGACATAATGCACGCCGTTTTCCACTTTGCCCTTGTGCTGCGGCGTGCGCCGGCGGGTGGGGCTGATGAGAAAACCGTAATGCAGGGCAAAGCGGCGGTACGCTTCGGCTAAAATGGGGTCGATGATGAGGGCTTTGCTGACCGCCGCTTTGAGATTATCGGGCACCACCCGGCGCGGCACCCCGCCAAAATATTCAAACGCGCGCCGATGCAATGCCAGCCAGGTGGCTATTTTCTGGTCGAAAACAATTTCGGCATACTGATGCCGGCTGTGGCTGAGCGTGGCGACAAACACGTAGGCTTTGCGCATCTTGCTGCTTTGCGGGTCGTAAATTTTGCCGATAAAGCCAAAATCGACCTGCCCTCGCCCGGGGCGGTATGCACCCGCACCACCGCCGTGGGGGTGGGCGGATTTAGCCGGTGGCAAAAACGGCGCACGGACGAATAACTGCCCGGATAGTGATAGTCTTCCTGCAATCGCTGCCAGATAGCCATCATCTCCACCCCGTCCGTGTGCCATCGGTTTATCTTTTTGCGATAGGGTTCCAGCGTCGAACGGGGACGCGGTGGCGGGGACACGGGACCCAGCGCCTCGGTGATGGTGGCGTGGTCCGGCAGCGGGCTGTTCGGCACAAGATAGCCTTGCGTTTCCGCCCACACCTTGTATTTGTGGATGGTCGGGCGCGAGATGCGGGTATCGCGGCAAATTTGTCGCTCACTCTCGCCTTGTTGTAATCGGTGAATAATGTCTCGAATGTGGTTCATGTGCATGCGCTCCATAACGGGGGCCTCCGGTAAAAGTAGTTACCGAAAGCATGATGCCGCGCACCGCTTTTTGCTAATTCAGGTGGTAAACACCCAGCCGACTATCGCTGGTAAACATCCAGCCGACGGTGGGTGGTAAATATACCC
>CAYZQQ010000567.1:0-2012 GCA_964480075.1 uncultured Anaerolineaceae bacterium | reverse complement strand
TGTGGTGGTGGCGCTAATTTGGGCATGGGTCTATAACCCACGCGCCGGATTGATAAATTCACTATTGCTAAATATGGGGGTTACCCATGTGCCCGGCTGGCTGGCAGATAAAAAAATGGCAATTTGGGCAATTATTGTGGCGGCAACTTGGCGGCAAATTGGGTACATTATGATCTTATATGTCGCCGGACTGAAAAATGTTAATCCCACTTTGCTGGAGGCTGCCGAGATTGACGGCGCTACCGGCTGGCAACGATTTTGGAGAATTGTGTTCCCGCTACTGGCGCCGGTAACCACCATTGTGGTGGTTATTTCGATTATCGACTCACTGCGCTCATTTGATTTGGTGCAAATTATGACCCGTGGCGGACCTGCCAACGCATCCAGCGTTTTGGCGAACCTCATGTATATTCAAGCCTTTAATAATTATCGCATGGGATTGGGCGCCGCAACGGCTGTGGTACTCTTTGCCATCAGCTTGGTATTCATTATTGTGTACCTGTACCGTGTTATGCAGGATGAAATGGAATATTAGGGGGACTCATGACTTCGACCACACAAAATATTTCGGCAGCAGCGCCGACGACACCGTATAAAAAGAAGGTAAACTGGGGCAGAATGGCGCTGTATGTGTTTTTAATCACCTTTACGTTGGTCTATATGCTGCCCTTCTTTAGCTCAATCGTCACCTCGGTGCGGACACAGGACGACATCAGTTTGCACGGATTTTGGAGTATGCCCAGCGAAATTACCCTGCAAAATTACCCCGATGCATGGATACAGGGGCGCGTGAGTCGCTACCTGCTCAACAGTTTCATCATTACCATTCCGGCGTTGGCAGGAACAATATTCTTGTCGTCGCTGTCGGCGTATGCGCTGGCGCGGTATCGCTTCAAAGGTAATCAACTCATCTATTTTATGTATGTTGCCGGTACGATGCTTCCCTTCCAAATTTTACTCCTGCCGGTATTTTTGCTGACCAACCGATTGGGGTTATACAACACCTATTGGTCTATCATTATCATCCATACCGCATTCCAGCTTGGATTCTGCACGTTTGTGTTGCGGAATTTTATGAAAACGCTGCCCGGCGAAATTATGGAAGCCGCCCGCATTGACGGCGCCAGCGAATTTGGCATTTACTGGCGGATTGTGATGCCACTGACCGTGCCGGGTATCGCTGCCGTGAGCACCCTGGAATTCACCTGGATTTTCAACGATTACATTTGGGCATTAATCCTGATTCAAAATGATGCGATGAAGCCGGTCACCTCCGGGCTGGCGAGTTTGCAGGGACATTTTACCACCAATTGGCCCCTAATTGTGGCGGGTGCACTGCTTGCTGCCGTGCCGACGCTGGTGGTATTCTTCGTTTTACAACGCTATTTCATCGGCGGACTGACGCTTGGTTCGGGAAAATAGCCCGCGATGAGCCAACCATTTTTGCCACACCGCCCCCCTCACCATTGGGAAGACCCGCAAATGGTGGGCATCAACAAACGTGCCGCACACGTGCCGCTCATTCCTTTTGTCGATGAAAATACGGCGCGTGCGGCGGATGCTTCGCCATTCACGGGTTCGTTGAACGGCGAATGGCAATTCGCATTGTATGCAAATCCCGCCGTCGTCCCGCCCGAATCAGTCGCTCCCGCGACCGAAACCGTCGTATGGAATGCCATCACCGTACCGGGCAACTGGACGGTGCAGGGGTTCGATAAGCCCATTTACACCAACGTCAAATATCCTTTTGACCCCAATCCACCCCATGTACCCAACGATGACAACCCGACGGGTGTCTATCGCCGCACGTTTTCCATCCCCCCCGAATGGGAAAATCGCCGCACGCTCATCACGTTTGGGGGCGTGGAATCGGCGTTTTATCTGTATTGCAATGGCGAATTTGTTGGCTACAGTCAGGGGTCGCGCTTACCCGCCGAGTTCGACCTCACCCCTTTCCTGCAACCGGGAGAAAATCTACTGGCGGCGGTGGTCATTCGCTGGTCTGATGGAAG
>CAYZQQ010000566.1:0-2015 GCA_964480075.1 uncultured Anaerolineaceae bacterium | reverse complement strand
GCTATCGAGTCTCTACCCTGCATTCACTGGCATACGAGATTGTCCGCGAGCGTCCGTCGCTGGTGGGGCTGGATGCCGAATTCGATATTGTGGATGAGCGCGCATCAGCAGCAATTCTATCAGAGGTGGTGGATGGTTGGCTGGCACGACACAGCACGCTGGTAGAAGATTATCTCAACCCCGCACTCAACGATGCCGCCGTACATAAGTTGCGGCGCAGTCAGTTGCCCATGCTGGTCAAAGATATTGCGGCGCGGTTCATCAAACGCGCTAAAGACAGCCAGCTCACCCCCATCGCACTCGCCGATTTTTACGAGCAAGCCAACGGCTATCTGCCGCTGGCAAAACTTGGGGTGGATATTTACCGCGAGTATCAGATGCGGCTGTCGCGCACCGGCGTCGATTTTGACGATTTGATTCGGCTGGCATCCCTGGCGATAGACCTTGACCCCGATTTTCTGGCGCGATTGCGCCATCGCTGGCCCTATATTTTGGAAGACGAGGCGCAAGATAGTTCACAATTGCAGGAACGTATTTTGCGCGCGCTGGCGGGTTCCGGTGGAAACTGGGTGCGTGTCGGCGACCCGAATCAGGCGATTTACGAAACTTTCACCACCGCCCGCCCGGAGAATCTACTGAATTTTTTGGCAGAAGACAGTGTGCGAAGTTTGCCCATGCCCGAGTCGGGGCGTTCCGGCGAAAGTATCATCGCGCTGGCAAACCGGTTCATCGAATGGACGCAGACCGAACATCCCACCCCCGCTGCCCGTACCGCGCTGACACAACCGTACATCATCCCCACGCCGCCCGGTGACCCCCAGCCGAATCCCGCCGACAAACCGGACGAAATCTACTTCCCCGAAAATAAATTCAGTCCGGCAAAAGAATTGGACGCGGTTGTGCGCTCGGTGCAGCAATGGCTAAAAAACTACCCCGGCCGCACCGTGGCAATTTTGGTGGCACGCAACAAAAAAGGGGTTGATGTGGCAAACGCTCTGCGTCGGGCACCGGTGCCGTTTGTGGAACTGCTCAATAGCGCCGCCGCCACGCGCAGCACGGCGGGTGTGCTGGCGAACATTTTGCAACATCTGGCAAAACCGACCGACCCGAAACAATTGGCAACCGTTTTTAAAGTATGGAAACGGAACGATTGGGATGTGGAAGACCTGCAACCCCTGTTTGAACGGGTTGAAAAAGCGTTGCACCGTTTGTCCAACACCGAAACGCTACTCAGCCCGCATGCGGGCGAAGATTGGCTTGATGACAACGAAGCAATGCTGGCGGATGTGGCGGCGCACACCCTGCTCACCGAGTTTCGGGAGCTGGTGCAGGTGTGGCACGCCGCCGCCATATTGCCCGTTGACCAACTGCTCATTCGATTGGGGCAGGATGTGTTTGACCAGCCCGCCGATTTGGCGCTGACGCATAAATTTGCCGTGGTGCTGCGTCAACTGGCACGCGAGCACCCCGATTGGCGCTTGCCCCAATTTGTGGACGAACTCGCAGATATTGCCAAAAATCGGCGGCGGTTCATCGGGTTTGAAGATGAAGATATGGGTTTTGAGCCGCCACCGGGAAAAGTTACCGTAGCGACCATGCATCGCGCCAAAGGACTAGAATGGGACCGGGTGTATCTGATGGGCGTAAACAATTACAATTTCCCGTCGGGGCAGCCGCAGGACGATTATTTTTCCGAAAAATGGTTCATTCGGGATAACTTGAATTTGGAAGCGGAAGCGCTGGCACAACTCGCCGCGCTGGAAACGGGTGGTGAGTATTTTGAAGGCGATGCTACCCATGATGCGCGGCTCGAATTAGTGAAGGAACGGTTGCGACTGCTGTATGTGGGCATAACCCGCGCCAAACAAGAGTTGGTTGTCGCGTGGAATGTTGGGCGCGCACGGGGCAATCAAGCGCCAAACAACCAACCGGCAGCACCGTGGTTCGCATTGCAAAACTGGCGCGCACAACAGTTCAAAAAATAATCGTGGGTGTTGTTTTTGGTCAATTTGATT
>CAYZQQ010000565.1:0-2019 GCA_964480075.1 uncultured Anaerolineaceae bacterium | reverse complement strand
CGGCTCAAAAAATCGGAAACGATGACCAATCGCTTGGGCGACAAAAAGGGCAGCGCGTTGATGGCGTTGATGATGTCGCTGACGGTGGCAGTTTTGCCGTCAACCGCCGTGGTATTTAAATCCAGCATATCGGGTGTGCCGATGGCGTGTTTGATTTTCGCCAACGCTTCTTTGGCGGAAAAATCATCCTGCCCGTGAAAAATGTAAAACATGATTATTGCCGTGTACTCACGCGATGGACAGTCATTTGACTGTTTTTGGTGCGGGTGACGCCGGTGATTTCCAGCGAAGCAGGGTTGCCGGTCACAGTGTACCGTTCCTGCAACAGCAAACCTAGCGGTTGCGACAAAATAGCGGCAAACGTCGCCGCTATGATTGTCTGCGGCACAGCGCCCCAGCGGAAGCGTTTGCCCGGTTTGCCACCCAGACTGATGGCGGCGAATGACGCCAGCCCGCTGAGGATGCCGGTGGTGGCTAAAATGGTGCCGCATCGGGGATGCACGGCTAAATCGGCGTGCCCGGCGCGCAAACGGCGCAAGGCTTCATGCGCGGCATCCGTCACCACGTCGGTGGAAACGTTGCCGTACAGCGTGAAACCGCCTATATCGCTGCGCCCCACCAACGACAAATGCGGCACGCGCTCGGAAAGCACGTGGATGGTTGCGTGCTCCAAACCGTGATTGCGTCGGATGTTGATGAACGGATAGATGTCAATAAAACCCATAGTGTTTTCCTGTGTGCAATAATTTTATGACAATATTCTACAAAGAAACCGCCGTTTGGGCGAATTTACCCGCACGCCGTTTGGGTGCAATTTGCCAGTTACGGAAAAATCTGGCAAAATCAGCGCGTACCTGTGGGAATGAATCGTCCCCGGTGGGGCGCCTGGTCTTCAAAATCAGTGGGCGGCGGCGAGCAGCCGGCGTCGGTGGGTTCGACTCCCATTCATTCCCGCTATTCACATTTGTTTTTAGAAAATACAGGCTTTTTGCGCAAAAAACAAAACGAGACCGCCAATGTGGCGGTCTCGTTGAATGTAGCGTGTGTATACTCAAACGCGGCATAAAGTATCACGGATTCCCGTAAAATCCTGTTGGTTTATACCGCCGGACAGTATATTTTGTTTATTTTAAGAAAGACCCGTTTCACGCTCTGCACACCCAACTTCAATTTTCCAAAATAGGTTGCATCTTTGGAAACAAGGAGGTCGACTTGTTACTATTTTAGTATGAGCGGCAGATAAACCTTATGGGTATAAATAACACCGCAGGATGGAACCTTGAATGTGCCGACGCGGGTTCGCCAACCGGCAGTGGTGGTTTGGAGATATTCGGTGGTGAACCAGAAAGTACAGTCGTCTACAGGGTCTACTGTCATCGTGCTGTAGTCGCCCCAACGGGGGGAGCTGGTCTGCGAAGCGGCTCCGGCATGAAGTGTGGCTTCAGCCCCCATTTGACCGTTGGGGTCGGATGCCAGCCGGGTGGCGTAGCGGATAGAGGGGAAAAGGTTAGTGCCATTCGAGACGCTGTAGCCAATCGCAATATTGCCATTTTTATCCATCGCTGCGCTGCCCATCCACCGTTCATTGGCATCCGGGGCATAATTACCTTCATTAAAAATAGACCAACTGCCTGTACCAATTCTGCGCAACTCAAACCAATGAATGCCCGCATGGTCACTCCCTGCGGAGGTATCCATATCTGCGGTAAAATTGCCCACCAGCGACTCGTGGTCACCGTGGTTGCGATACTGGAATCGGAACATCGGCCATTCGCCAATTGCATCAAGCGCTTGAGTGGTTCCCGGTTGGGGAATGCAATCGAAGCTATTCGTGTTGCCGGCGTCGGCAGGACAGACATCGAAGCCAAAACCTACGGCTGAAGTCAGGTCAGCAACCTTGACAAAAGTTGAGTTGGCTGGGGTGCTCCAATCTACGTGGAGGATCCAAAGCTCTATAGATCGTAAGATCTCAAGTCTGAATTGAAGACTCACTAGTTAAACGAGTATTTATATTTCTGG
>CAYZQQ010000564.1:0-2023 GCA_964480075.1 uncultured Anaerolineaceae bacterium | reverse complement strand
CCCTTCGGTGATGATATAGCCACCGAACGCATCGCGCAGCACATCCACCGGCTCATTCAACTGCCCCGGCGCATCACCAAAACTGCCCAGCGTGCCCCGCAGCGACCCGTCCAGCCCGACAAAAACGATATTTCCCGTGCCGGTGTTGGCAATCGCCAACACTTCTGAGCCGCCCGCATCTTTCACCAGCGACAACCCGCGCGGGTGATACAGTTGCATTTTTGGCGAACCGATGGCGCGCAAAAATGTGCCGTCCGGCGCGAATCCATACACCTTTTGCCGGGTGGAATCGAGCACCCAAATGGAACCTTCGCCTGCGCGGACAACCGCCAGCGGCTCGGCGAATGCCCCGTCCGGCGTATCCGTCCACGTGCCGGTGGGGGTGCCATCCGGCGAAAAAAGATGCACGCCGACCGCGCCCGTGTCCGCCACAAAAATGGTGCCATCCGCACCGACCGTCACATCGCGCGGAGTGCGCAAACCTTCGGATAGCGTAAATTTATGGGTCAGTGTCAGCGCTTTTGTTTCTACTGATGTTTCGGGCACGGAGGCAATGGGTTGCCAGAGCGCACCCACGGGCGGCAGTAGGTTTTCGGCTGGAATGGGGCGGGCGATGGCTTCGCCGGGCGGTGTCCATTCCAGATGGATTTGGGAGCGATTCAGATTGTCCACAAATTGAATTTCAATCGGATGCAATCCGGCTTCCAGCGATAGCACCTGCTCAAACGGCACATTCGGCACATTGGTGTGCAGCGCCGATTCGCCGTCCACCCGCAACTCGGCTTCGCCCACCGAACGCAGTTGCAAGCGGTAAATGCCCGTTTGCGGCACCACCAGCGACCCGCGCCAGCGTACGCTATACGGGCGCGACAACGGGGTCAGGTGGAAATAGATGTCTACCAACAGGTCAATGCGTGCCAGCGCAGGGTGTCCATTCCATTTTGGATTGGCGAAGTACTCGCCGAGCAATCCGCGCGCCGAAACAGGCGGCGTGTATAGAAATTGGCGCGAAATTTCCGCCAGTGTGCCGCCGGGCGGTTCCCACAACAGCGAAAATGGCTCATCGGCGGCGGAAAATGTTGCTTGCACCCGCAAATGGTGATTGCCCTGCGCCAGCGTGTGCCGCGCGGATTGATTGCCCGCGCCGTTCAGCACGGAGAAGCCGTCAATTTCTAGCGCAGTTTTGGCGGGGGTGGACAGTTGGAAACGGTATGCGCCGAATTTTGGGGCGTACAGCGTGCCTTCCCACACGGCGGTGAACGGCGGCGCGGGCGAAATGCCGCTCGGCAGAGACAGACTTTCGGCGCGGAATGCATGCTGCGGTGCTGGCGCGGTGTCGGTTCCTGCCCACAGCGTCAGCCCGATACCCTGCACGGCGGCAATATCGGCGGGCGCAAGTTCAGCGATGAAAACCGCCGGCGGGTTTTCCGGCTGATTTGTTTCGGTTTTGAAGGTGGCGGCGGGGTAAAGTTGATGCGCCTGCCGGAAAATCCGGCTGTCATCGGGATGGATGAACAGCGCGGCGGGACGGGTGGCATCGGTGCGGATGGGGAGCGCATCGGGCAGGGTGAAAATGGTGGTGTGCGGCGCGTTCGGCGCGAGAAAATCAATGGTGGGATGGTTTGCCAAAAATGGCGACAGGAAGAAATCGGTATCCGCACCGAGTTTTGCCATTTCCCGCCCGGTGATGGTTTCGGGGGTGGAAAACGCATTCCACACCGAAAAATCGTTTGCCTGTCGCACAAAATAGGTGTGGGCATTGAATCCGAGCAGATACAGCCCGGCGAGCGCGGCGGGGAGGAGTTGCCATTTCAGCGGGATGGGGCGCAGGGTTTTTGCCCCTTCGCGGGCAAACCAGAGGAGTGGCAGGGCGGAAAAATATGCCACGGCGGGCAGCACGGCGATGGTGCGCAGCGATTGCGGCGCTTCAAAATCGAGCGACAGAATGCCGCCCAGCAATCCGAACGGCAGGAGCAGCAGGAAAAAACTGTTTTCCGCGCGGCGGAGATTTTTCAGCGCCAGC
>CAYZQQ010000563.1:0-2026 GCA_964480075.1 uncultured Anaerolineaceae bacterium | reverse complement strand
CGGTGCGGGGTCGCTGTATGCTCATTTCATCGGCAGTGTGTTCCCCGATTCATTCGTTTTTGTCGAGTCCATTGCCATTCTTTCGATGGTGGTTTTTGGCGGCATGGGTACGCTGCGCGGACCAATCGTCGGCGCCATTGTGCTGAGAACTGCCCCCGAATTTCTGCGATTCGTGCAGGACTATCGGTTTGCCATTTATGGCGCGCTGCTGGTGCTGATGATGCTTTTCCAGCCGATGGGACTGCTGGGCGATGATAGTTGGCTGTGGAAAAGTCTTAAAACGTGGTTCGGCAGAAAACCCGCCGCGCCGAAAGTTTCGCAGGAGGCGGCGCCATGAGCAAACTGATTGTGCAGCATGTCAGCAAACAATTTGGCGGCTTGCGCGCGCTGAACGATGTTTCGTTTGAAACAGACGGCGAAATTTTGGGGCTGATTGGTCCCAACGGCGCAGGCAAAACCACCCTGTTCAATGTTATTTCCGGTTTTCTGAAACCCACCACCGGCGAAGTCCACTATAGTGGACAATCGCTGCACCGGTATCGCCCGCATCGAATTGTAGAATTGGGGTTGGCGCGCACATTCCAAATTGTCAAACCCTTTGGCGATTTGACGGTGCTGGACAATGTGCTCAGCGGGTATGGCATGCCGTTGTATCGCCGACCGCGTGCGTTCTTTCAACGGTATCACACGCCCGTCACCGAGCACGCCGCCGATGAGATTTTGGCATTGACAGATTTGACAGATTACCGCGATACACTGGCGGAAAGTTTGCCCATCGGCTTGCAGCGGCGACTGGAAATTGCCCGCGCGCTGGCAACCACGCCCGATTTACTGTTGTTGGATGAACCGGCTGCCGGTCTCACCGCGCACGAAGCCGAAGCGCTGGCGGAACTCATTCGCACCTTGCACGCGCGGGGAAAAAACATCATTGTGATTGAGCACAATATGGCGTTTGCGATGAATCTTTGCCAGCGAATTTTGGTGCTGGCGCAGGGCGAACTCATCGCGCAGGGCAGTCCGGCAGACATTCAATCGAATGAGCAGGTCATTAACGTGTATTTGGGAAAACGATAAAATGTTGACAGTCGATAATCTTGATGTATTTTACGGACAAATTCAGGCTTTGTATGGCGTATCGCTGACAGTGGCGGAACACGAAGCGGTAGCGGTACTCGGCGCGAATGGCGCGGGGAAAAGCACGCTCATCAAAGCCATTATGGGTTGGGAACCCCCGCGCGGGGGTGAACTTACTTTTGAAGGGATGCGAATCAACGCGCTAACCCCATGGGAGCGCGTGGCGCGCGGCATTGCCATCGCCCCGGAAGGCGGGCGGGTGTTCCGCGATTTGAGCGTGACCGAAAACTTGCAGTTGGGTGCATATTTGCAACCCGATGCCGTCATTCGGCAGCAGATGGACACCGTTTTCAACCTGTTCCCCGTGCTGGCAGAACGGCGCAGTCAGATTGCCAAAACGCTCAGTGGCGGCGAACAGCAGATGCTCGCCATTGCCCGCGCGTTGATGAGCCAGCCGAAACTGCTGCTGATTGATGAGGCTTCAATGGGGTTGGCGCCCATTTTGGTGGAACGTGTTTTTGAAGTTATCAACAATTTGCGCGCGCATGGCGTCGGCTTCTTGCTGGTGGAACAAAACGCCTTTGTGGCGCTCGATGTGGTTGACCGGGCGTATGTGCTGGAAAACGGGCACATCGTTTTGGAAGGCACACCCCACCAACTCCGCGAAGATACTCGCGTTAAAGCGGCATATCTCGGCGGGTGAGATTCAGTGAAAAATGAAAAGTGAAAAATGAAAAAGTAGTGATTGGAGATTCGTCCTTTGTCCATTCGCAAATTCGCTGAATCGTATTGCGTAAATTTGTCGTTTGCAGATTCGCCCATCTGCCTATTCCCAATTTTGCCTTTTGAATCTTGCATTGTTGCAACCCTGCAACTTTGAACTTGAAACCCAAAACCAGAAACTTGAAACACACTTGGAGGTGACGTATGTCTCGTGTCGTTCATCCCCCCC
>CAYZQQ010000562.1:0-2034 GCA_964480075.1 uncultured Anaerolineaceae bacterium | reverse complement strand
GATTCGTTCAAAAAAACATACGACGTGCGCGAAGTGATTGCCCGCCTGGTGGACGGCAGCCGTTTCCGCGAATTTAAAGCCCGTTACGGCGAAACGCTGGTGACGGGATTTGCGCACATTCACGGCTATCCGGTCGGCATTGTGGGGAATAACGGTATCCTGTTCAGCGAATCCGCACTCAAAGGCGCACATTTTGTGGAACTCTGCACCGCGCGGCGCATCCCGCTGCTCTTTTTGCAGAACATCACCGGCTTTATGGTCGGGCGGGAATATGAAGCGGGCGGCATCGCCAAAGATGGCGCGAAAATGGTGCACGCCGTGGCAAATGCCGCCGTGCCGAAATTCACCGTCGTCATCGGCGGGTCATTCGGTGCAGGAAATTACGGCATGTGCGGGCGGGCGTATCAGCCCCGTATGTTGTGGATGTGGCCCAACAGCCGCATCAGCGTGATGGGCGGCGAACAGGCTGCCAACGTGCTGGCAACCGTCAAACAGGATCAAAATGCCCGGCGTGGCCAGCCGCTCATGTCGGCAGAAGAACTGGCGGCCTTCAAACAACCCATTCTCGACAAATATGAACGCGAGGGCAGCCCGTATTATTCCACCGCCCGCCTGTGGGACGACGGCATTCTCGACCCCACCGAAACCCGCGCCGTGCTGGGACTGGCGCTTTCCGCCGCACTGAATGCCCCCGTGCCCGAAACGAAATACGGTGTTTTCCGAATGTGAGTATGAACGATCAGTTTTTGGGTTGGGTCTTGAACTGAGGTTCAGGCTCAAAACTTAAGCCGACTGGAAATCGGCTTTGGCTTTTAGCCCTGAAATTTATTTCGGGGCGAGAGTTGAAAACTAAAAACTGATGACTAAAAACAGAACATCATAAACTTATGCCTAAAAATCCACTCTTCAACAAAATACTCATCGCCAACCGTGGCGAAATTGCCGTGCGGATTATCCGCGCGTGTCAGGAAATGAAAATCCCCACGGTGGCCGTTTATTCTGACGCAGACGCGGCGAGCCTGCATGTCACGCTGGCAGATGAAGCCGTGTGTATCGGCGCAGCTCCCGCCACCGAAAGCTACCTCCGCACCGACAAAATTCTGGATGCGGCGCAACGGCTCGCCTGCGATGCCATTCATCCCGGCTACGGCTTTCTGTCCGAAAACGCCGCTTTCGCCGATGCCGTGACCGCTGCCGGACTGACCTTCATCGGTCCCACCGGCGATGCGATGCGCGCCATGGGCAGCAAAACCGCCGCCCGTGCCGCGATGCAATCGGCGGGCGTGCCGGTGGTGTCGGGCTATCAGGCCAGTGACCGCGATGCCGACCTGCTCGCCGCCGCGCGTGAAATCGGATTCCCCGTGCTGGTCAAAGCCTCGGCGGGCGGAGGCGGCAAGGGGATGCGCGTCGTGCAATCTGCGGCAGAACTGCCGGACGCGCTCGCGTCGGCGCGGCGGGAAGCGCAAAACGCCTTTGGGGACGACCAAATTTATCTCGAAAAATATATTGTCAATCCACGCCATATTGAATTTCAAATTTTTGGCGATACGCACGGCAACGCCATCCACCTGTTTGAGCGCGAATGTTCCGTGCAGCGCCGCCATCAAAAAATAATTGAAGAAAGCCCGTCGCCGTTTATGGATGATGATTTGCGCCATCGAATGGGCGAAGCCGCCGTGGCCGCCGCGCGCGCGGTGGGATATGTCAACGCGGGAACCATCGAATTTTTGGTGGATGACGACCGCAACTTTTATTTTCTGGAAATGAACACCCGTTTGCAGGTGGAACATCCCGTCACTGAGTTGGTGACCGGCACAGATTTGGTCAAATTGCAATTGCGGGTAGCCGCGGGCGAACCGTTGCCGGACGTGCGCGCGTTGTGCCAGCAGGGACACGCCATCGAATGCCGCATTTACGCCGAAGACCCCGCCAACAACTTTCTGCCGGAAATCGGGAAAGTTTAGATCGGTAGTGCACACTGCTGAACTCCTGGCACTCCGGAGAATCCTGTATTCCGTCTCTGTCGGGAAAAAA
>CAYZQQ010000561.1:0-2037 GCA_964480075.1 uncultured Anaerolineaceae bacterium | reverse complement strand
TGATAATAAGTATGGTGAAATTTCCGGAATTGCTCGTAAGTCAAATCGGGGATGTGTTTGGGGTTGCCGCCGGAATCAAAGTGATAGATGTTGTCCGGAAACAATGCGTGTTGGCTCAGTTCGCTCAGCACGCCATCCGGTGAAGAATACGCTCCTTTCATTTCATTGAACACCACCCCTTTAAACACCAACGAGTCATCGGGGGTTTCCAGCTCGTAATGCCACCCTTCCTGCTCTAAAATATGCCGTGACAGCCGTGGATAGAATACTGCATCCAGATACACGTCCATCAAATTGTAAAAATCTTGGGTATTGGTACTGGCGATGGGGTACACTGTTTTGTCCGGGAAAGTGAATGCATTGACGAACGTTTTAAGCGAACCTTTGATGATTTCCACAAACGGCTCTTTTACGGGGTACTTCCGCGAGCCGCACAGCACCGAATGTTCCATGATGTGTGCCACGCCGGTAGAATCGGCGGGCGGGGTGCGAAATGTTACACCGAACACTTTGTTTTCGTCGGTATTTTCCAATGATAGCAAGTGTGCGCCCGTTTTTTTGTGCTGCAACCAGCGGGCGTGTGTATTCAGTTCGGATATATCGCGTTCCTCTATTAATTCAAACCCATGCAAATGTGTCATAGACTCCTCTAAAATAAATATTGGTAACAAAACTACTGATGAAATTCTACCATTTTTGCAGGTTTTACCCAAGTAATCTCTCGTATTATTTTCATTCGCCAAAACCATGAATTTAGGGTAGAATGGTGGCGTGCTGGTTCGCTATGGTGCAAATATATACTCAAACGCGGCATAAAATATCACGGATTCCCGTAAAATCCTGTTGCTTTATGGCACCGGACAGTATATGTCATTCCGGGATTTTCTGCAGGAAAATATCCGGAATCCACAGCGAAAAATTATGGATTCCCGCCTGTGCTCGCTATTTGGGTGCTTTCGCGGGAATGACATGCTATACTCAAACGCGGCATAAAACATCACGGATTCCCATAAAATCCTGTTACTTTATGGCACCGGACAGTATATCAAATAGGTTAATCACGTGACAGAGTCATTCACTGTTTTACATGTAGAAGACCTAAAAAATAACCGCGAGTTGGTGCGACGTATTTTAGAAAGCCGGAAATACACGGTCATCGACGCCGTCAACGGGTTGGAAGGCATTCAAAAAGCCATCGTCATCGTCCCCGATTTAATTTTGATGGATATTAATTTACCCGATTTGGACGGCTTTAGCGTGGTCACTCGTCTTAGAAACCACCCTCCGTTGGCATCGGTTCCCATTATTGCTATAACCGCCCGCAATATCTCCGACGACCCGGAACGCGCCCGCGCCATCGGCTGCGACGGATATATCAGCAAGCCATTCAGCGTCAATCAACTGCTTGATGAAGTGGCAGCACACATCGGCAAGCCGCGCGCCACCCAACCGGAAAGTCGCCACGAGCATTTTTTGCGCGAACACAGCGCCACGCTGGTTGAGGAATTAGAGCGCAAGCTGACTGAATTGGAAGATGCGCATACTGAATTGAGCGCCGTACATGAGCGGTTGCAGCGGTTGGATGAAGCAAAAACCGATTTTATCCATATTGCGGCTCATGAATTGCGTACCCCATTGACCACTATTACCGCGTATGCCTCTATGCTGCACAATCAACTTCAATCCGGAGACAATCCGTTTTTGCAAGAGATATTGGATGGATTGGAAACAGGCATCAATCGGCTGAACCGCATCACCGGCGACATGGTCAGCATCGCCCGGGTTGAGTTGGCAAATATTGAATTATCGTATATGCCGCTCACCATAAAAACCGTACTGTTGCCGGTATTACAAGACCTGAAACCAACACTAGAGAAACGACATCAGATATTAACCCTAAATATTCCTGAGGGATTGCCGCTCATAACAGGGGATGATATCCAATTGCAGCAGGTTTTCTCCCGACTAATTGGGAACGCCATCAAATACACCCCCGACGAAGGGACAATCACCATCAGCGCCCATATCCATGTGGCT
>CAYZQQ010000560.1:0-2043 GCA_964480075.1 uncultured Anaerolineaceae bacterium | reverse complement strand
CAAATCGAATATGGTAACACAAAGACCCTGTGCTCGTCATTCGGCTGTCTCCTCCAGTGTTGATTTGCTTTGCGGGGCAATAATTTCAGCCATATAAAGAGAGCCAACAGCATATTCTTTTAATAAATCTTGTATATCTTCTATTTCATTGACCCAGCGCATCTGCGTCTGCCCATTTTCACCTATCTCCGCTGCTAGGATATTCTCCGGTTCGAATTGACTTATTAAAACCGGAGAATGTGTAGCAATAAAGATCTGTTTGTTCCATTGTTTTGCTGCCAACTTAAATGCCTCGGCTAAAACAGCAAGCGCATATGGATGCAACGAAGTTTCTGGTTCATCAAACAAAATCATTGAAGGTCGTGTCATTCCTTCAGAAAATAGAGCTGTGAGGTGAATAAGCATTTGGAGATGTCCATCTGAAACTCCTGAAGCTTGAATTGGTTCTCGTCGATTATTTTCTATAAAGTTTCCATAAACACTATTTGGCCCGGTTTGTTCAAGCAACAAGTTTTGAAAATCAGGGAATGCACGACGCATGAAATTTATAATAGTACTGTACCGATCATCAACGCTACTCCGATCGTGAACATTGCGTAAAACCGACCAAAGATTTTGACCTCGTTCCCACAAACGAACATGGTGTGTTGATTCCGACCCCCTCTTTCGCAAAATATAAAGGTCAGCTTCCCGTGCAGAATAAAAATAAATATAGTGTAGCAATTTATCAAGCTCAAAAGCCTCTGTTGGAGACCATTCCTCAAGATCAAGATAACGAGTAAACGCTAACTTTTCCGGTTCGCGCAATGTCACATCCATATATTGATTCATTTTGGTATGGAAAAATTTGACCTTATCACTTCCAATTTTACGATCAATAAATAGTATCTCTTTTTCTTTTGAATACAGTGTCTCACCAACAAATGGTTCAATACGCCCAGATGAGTAGCCAAAAGTAATTTTGTATATTGCCAATTCAGTTTCAATTTCAATAACTATATTTTCTCCATCAACAGCATTGTCCCACAATGCACCAATACCATGGCTTCTATCCGATGATGCCTGATCGACACCTCTAATAGCGCAATCCCGTACAAACCAAATAGTATCAAGAAATGTGGATTTACCAGACCCATTTGGTCCAAATAGAACGTTTATAGATTTTGCGCTAATGTGTACATCTGCTAACGAGCGAAAATTTTTAACTTGCAAACCAATTAATGTACTGCTCATCATTACCTTCCCTATCCTTGATTAAGTTCAACCATCCAATCTAATCTCTATCTCTCACGTTTCACGCCACACGTTTCACGTCGCTCTTCTCCGCCAGCGCGACGACGCGCAAAGCACGCTTAACCACCGGCGGGTCAATCATCTTTGAGCCAAGCGACACCACGCCCAGCCCTTTGGCGGTAGCTTCCTCGAACGCGACGACGATTTTCCGCGCTTTTTCCAATTCCGCGGGGGATGGCGCAAAGGCGGCGTGAATGGGCGCAATTTGGCGGGGATGGATACAGCCCATGCCATCGAAGCCCAACGCCTTCGATTCGCCCACCACGCGGCGCAGGGCGTCCATATCGCTCACATCGGAGAAAACCGAGTCAATCGGTTGGACACCGGCGGCACGGGCAGCGTTGACAAGTTGACTGCGGGCAAAAAACGATTCGCGCCCTTCCGGCGTGCGTGCCGCGCCGATATCGGCGGTGTAATCTTCCAACCCGATAGCCAGCGCAGCGACATTCGGGCTGGCGGCGGCGATGGCGTATGCGTTCACCACCCCCAACGCACTTTCGATGATGGGCATGAGCCACACCGGCTGTTCGATGCCGTGCACAGCGGCAATCTCGGCGATTTTTGCGTCCACCATTTGCACCTGCTCCGCCGATTCAACCTTCGGGATGAGAATCAGATTGACGTTGTGCGGAATCACTGCCGCCAAATCATCCAATTCCCGCGCCTGTCCTGAGCTTGTCGAAGGGGCGAGTTGATTGATGCGCACCATCCGTTCCGCGCCGTAAAAATCAACCTGCCGCAGGGCGTTGC
>CAYZQQ010000559.1:0-2044 GCA_964480075.1 uncultured Anaerolineaceae bacterium | reverse complement strand
GTAGTATTTCCCCCGATTCTTTGGCGGCATTCACGCCGCAATTGCCGGAGAAAGCCGCCACTGCATCCCCCACCGAACAATGGACGGTACTGGGAAACAATCTTGCAAAAGCAAAAATGGAAAATGACCATGCGGCTATTGTTACCGCCCTGTCAGCGATGCACCAATTTGCCCCCGAAAACACCGACATCGCCACCGAGTTGGCGCAATTGTATTTTGATAAAGGCATTATTTTGCGCAACGGCGGCAATTTTGCCGCTGCCGTGACCGCCTTCGAGCAAGCTGCCACCGTTTCTCCATTGATGGCGCAGGCAAAAACTGAAGCCTCGCTGACGACTAAATATCAACACGGGGCAGAGTTGTATCAAGCCGGAGAATGGGAAAATGCCGCCGCTGAATTTGAGGCAATTTTCGCCGCCGAACCGGATTATCCCTTTGTGGATGAAATTTTATACAGCGCGTATTTCAATTCCGGATTGATGAAATCGCACCAAAATGAGTTGGAGGACGCGCTGTCCGCCTACCAGCGCGCCGCCGAAATCTTGCCATCCGCACCGGAAGCAAGCCAAAAAGCCGGTGAGGTATACCTGCAACTGCATCCCCCCACGCCAACACCCGCCCCCACCGCACTGCCAACGGCAATACCACCAACGGCACCCCCGCCGCCAACTGCCACCCCCGCACCGGTCGCCACACACAATAGTTCCAAAGAAGTTGTGGTCGATATTTCTGAACAGCGAACATATTTATATGAAAATGGCGCGCTGATTAATCAATTTATCGTTTCCACCGGCGAACCCGGACGTGATACCGCACCGGGGCATTATCAAATATTGGATAAAATTCCGGTGGCATACGCCAGCTCGTGGGATTTGGACATGCCGTATTGGTTGGGCATTTATTGGGCGGGTCCGTTGGAAAACGGGTTTCATGCGCTGCCGACCGTGCGCAATACCGGATACACTTTGTGGGACGGTTATTTGGGTCAACGGGTATCATACGGCTGTATTATTTTGAGCCAGCAGGATGCCAAAACGCTTTACAACTGGGCTGATGTGGGCACGGACGTTACGATACAATATTAACGGGCGATGCTCCCATCGCCGACACCATCTCCGGCAGAATGTCACCGGCAGGTCCCTGCAAAAAATAGCCGCCGTGGTCTTCGGCAAATGCGCTGAATGGATTGCGCCGCACATTGACATCCGCAATCACTCCGCCGCACTCCCCGACCGACCGCGCCACGCGCAATGGCAGATTCGTCGCGCCACTGGAGCCGACCACCACCAGCAAATCGGTGCGAGATGCCGCGCGCAACGATGAGTTGAATCGATAATGCGTCTCGTCATAATATTCATCGAACCACAACACGTGCGGGCGAGTCAGTTCTCCGCAGTGCGGACAGCGCAGCACCGCATCTGCATTAGCGGGCATAGGCGACGATTTTTCTGTCAGCCAAAACCCGTCGGGCAATGAAAATGTCTCAGCGGTGCATTCGGCGGCACAGCGCATAAAATCAATATTACCGTGAATTTGGTAGGTTCGTTCCGGCGAATTTCCCGCCCGCAAATGCAATCCATCCACATTTTGGGTTATCAGCAAAAATCTATCTGCCAGCGCCGCCTCCAGCCCGGCGAGCGCAAAATGGCCCGCGTTCGGTTTTGCCCGGCGGCACACACCGCGTCGATACAAATACCACTGCCAAACGTCCATTGGCTGCCGTTGAAACATCTCCAGCGTCGCCATTTCTTGCGGGTGATATTCGCGCGAGCCAACCGTCCAATACCCTTCTTCGCCCCGAAACGTGGGAATATCGCTTTCGGCAGAAACACCCGCCCCGGTGAGCATGGTCACGGTTCCGTTACCGGCGGCAATTTTTGCAAGTGTTTTTTGCAAGTGTTTGGGTATCATTTTTTGCCTTCCCCAGCAAATGATTTGTAACCGTTCACCCCCCCCGTCCCCAATCAGTGAGCTTGTCGAAGGCAATGCTACAGCAATTCCCGCTATGGGCGGGTGTTTCCTGAAGTTCTTATGGCAGGGCGGC
>CAYZQQ010000558.1:0-2052 GCA_964480075.1 uncultured Anaerolineaceae bacterium | reverse complement strand
ATCGCCACCGAATTCAAAAAACGCATCATCGTGCAGTACCGGCGGGTGCGGAAATTAAATTCCAAACTGACCGGCACATACAATGAAAATATCACCGGGGTGCGGGTGGTGAAAGCGCTGGTGCGGGAAGACCGCAATCTGGAAGAATTCGACAATCTCGCCAGCGATTTGTACCGCGCAGCATACCGGGCAGCGTGGCTGTCGGCGCTGTTTTTGCCCGCTGTGCAGATTGTGGCGGCGCTGGCTCTGGGAGCGGTCATCTGGTATGGCGGCATTCAGGCGCAAACCGGCATTATGACCATCGGCGGCATTCAGGCGTTCATTTCATACCTGACGTTCATGATGTTCCCCATTCAGGATATGGCACGGGTATTTGCCGAAATGCAGCAGGCAATCGCGTCGGCGGAGCGGGTGTTTTCGCTGGCAGACGCCAAACCGGACATCGTGGACCGTCCCGGCGCAACCGACCCCGGCACGATTCGCGGCGAGATTCGCTTTGAAAATGTGGACTTCCGCTACACGGATGAAGGCAATCCGGTGCTGAAAGACTTCAATCTGACCATCAAGCCGGGTGAAACCATCGCGCTGGTGGGACCCACCGGCGCGGGAAAATCGACCATCGTCAACCTGCTGTGCCGATTTTACGAACCCACCGGCGGCGCGGTGCGGGTTAACGGGACGGATTACACCGCCCTGCGGCTCGACGCCATTCAATCACGCATCGGCATGGTGCTGCAAACGCCGCACCTGTTCACCGGAAGCATCCGCGAAAATATTCGCTACGGGCGGCTGGACGCCACCGACGCCGAGGTGAAAGAAGCGGCGAAACTGGCGCACGCGCATGCTTTCATCGTCACGCTGGATAAAGGGTACGATACCGACGTGGGCGAGGGCGGCAATCTGCTGTCGGTGGGGCAGAAACAGCTCATCAGTTTGGCGCGAGCAATTCTGGCGCAGCCGGAATGGTTCATCATGGATGAAGCGACCAGCTCGATTGACACCGTGACTGAATCGCTCATTCAAAAGGGTATGGAACGGCTGATGGAAAATCGTACCAGCGTCATCATCGCCCACCGGCTGTCCACCATCAAACGCGCCGACCGCATTCTGGTCATCGAAGCCGGCGGCATCTCCGAAATGGGGTCGCACGCCGAACTCATGCGCCGGCGCGGACATTATTTTAACCTGTACACCCACCAGTTCCGTCAGGAACGGGAACGGATGGCGCTGGGATAAAAAAAGTAGGGACAGTTCAATTACGGGAGTTGCTTCACTTCGCTCGCAATGACATTTTACCTGTCCCTCCTGAATTCCGGTTGAGCCAGATTTAAGCGATTCAAGATATGGTCAGTTATGATTTTTCTCCCTGATGAAGAAACCGCTTCGCGTCCCCCCTTCTCGGCGGGAAGGGGGGACACAGGGGGGGATGGGGAAAACTCGAAATTCGGGATTTTCACCAACAGTACCATAATTTTGATTTTGTCAAATCCTCGACTACGTAAGGTGAGTGAGTAATTTTCGGAAAAATATACCCAATGGGTATCTGGCACCATATTCACCCCAAAGCTGAAACGCCCCCCTTGCAAATGGGCAAGTGAGTGAGTCAATGGTATAATTTATGCGCCAAGAAGTGGAGATTACCCATGGTCAACTCGCAACTACCAAAACAATTGCTCATTACATTTATTATTGCCGGTGCGCTGAGTGCGCTACTCGGCTGCCAATCGCCGCTGACGAGTGCCACGCCCACACCGAACCCCATTGCGCCCATCCGCACGCCCAAACCGGTTAGCACTGCTGCCGATTTTATCACCGGCAATCCGGCTCCCACCGACATCACCATTACCCTGTGGACAACGGAGCAATTCTCGCCGCAAATAAATCTGGTCGCCCAAACTCTAACCACGTTTGAAACCAATTATCCCACCAACCATGTGACTGCATTGCTCAAAAAGGATAGCGGACAAGCCAGCGCGCTCGATTATCTGCAAACGGGACAAACCGTCGCGCCGGAATTGCTGCCGGATGTGGTCATTCTGCGCGACGACCAAT
>CAYZQQ010000557.1:0-2065 GCA_964480075.1 uncultured Anaerolineaceae bacterium | reverse complement strand
AATGTTTGATGAAAACATAGATCTGCCGGTTGAAATGAACTTGAACAGTATCACGCTTTCAACCCAGCGTACCCTGAGTTTGAATATGCGGGCCGGCTGGAACCCGATTAGCGACAACAATCTGGCGAAAGCCGTTATGCTACGCTATAAAACGGTGGTGGATGCAGCCGTAACCGACCTGCAAGACCAGTATCCTGACATTACCGCTGATCAGCTGATGGCGCTGGTCGTGTCAATGTATGGCACATGGGAAGGCGGTCGCACTCGCACGATATCATTTGATGGAACCAGCAGTACTTCTTTAAGCAATACTGATACAGACGTCTACAACCAAATACTGGTAGAACCCCGTGAGCGTTACAATGACCCTGCAAACATTCGTACCCTGCCCGGTTATTTGGTGGAAGCAGGGCATTTTGCTCAACAAGGTGGCGGATTGAGCTTTTCCGGTGGCGGAGCGCAAGTTTGGCAATATTTAAATGCCAACGCCCAAGAAGCGGATACACTCGGTTTTACAGCCGGTACGGTCAGATTTTTTGGTAAGGTGGATCAGTCTCTGATGGCTGGTATGGGCAAGGCGATAACATTCGGTTCCGCCAATTGGACTAAGGTGACGACGCAAGATCTTTTTGACAGTCGTACAGATTATAACTACTCTAAATCGTTTACCAGCAATGCTTTGGGTGTAGCGGATGGGGTACGCAATTTAGGAAAAATCGGTGTAAAACGATTGGCGGCATTTGAGGAAAGCGTATCAAGTCTAAGAACTCAACTTAATAATGCAAAAGCAAACATCTCAAAGGGTAAAACTGCCGCTCAATCGAAAATATTGGCGAAAAGATTGGCAAAGGTGCAAACCAAATTTTCATCAGCCGCTAAAAAGCTAAAAATATTGAAGTCGCTCTCCAAATATTCAGGCAAGATATTATTAGGCATTGATATTGCATTTTCTATTGGCTTCTTCTTCGCTAACGGAGATTTTTCTACACGGGCGGTTGCTCAGCTGATTGCGCAAATTATTTTCTCGGTCATTATGTTTGCGCTGAGTACTATTCCCCCATGGGTAGGCACTGTCTTGACGATTATCCTCGGGTTGGTAGACCTCTTCTTAATGATATTCGGTTCGGACTTTTCCATCAGCGGTTGGGTCACGGCAAAAATCGCGGCGATGCTATATGGAGAATCGTCATTGACAGAGATGGGCACCTTCAATCTTTTAGGGCGTCACATGGCTTTGGTAAACCCGGACATAGGTTATGTGACCGGCAACCGATTGATTATCACGGATACATTTAAGGGCACGATAAAAGTTTCTTCGTGGCCGACAGATGCAAACAGTATATTGGGGTATGTGACTAGTCCGGGATCTGCGCTAGTGCGGGAAATGTTACCTAATTCAATGTGGCTGAAAAAGAGTTGGATTTGCGGTGAATTTGTCGTGCCACAGCCAACGTATATTTCAAATACTGCGGGCAACAGTTGCCCGCCCAAACATCCTAATTATTTTCAAAATGGGCCTGGTCGCAATGCACAGCAATGGGCATATCAGAACCCGATGAAGGTTACAGTCAAATTTAATAATGCTCACAGTAACGTGAAAATTCCACTGCAATTAAAGGTCACGGTAAGTACGATGTCTCAAGAAACAGGGTTGATGAGTGGAATATTGGGCAGTACAAAGCATCAAAGAATGACTTTACCCGATGATATGCCGGATGAAGATAAAAAGAACATGCCGCCGCAGGATATTTATCTGGATGTTTTGCCCAAAACGCTGGAAGAATTCTGGACATGGGAAGATACGCTGTTTGTCAACCATGACCCGGACGGCGACGGTATGACGACCGAAGCTGAAATCACGGCGCAATTAGGCTCGAAGGCGTATGATGAAATTGCGAAGTTGCTAAAGCCATACCTTTATGACAAGACTGACTTTGGCGTCGAACGATTTCTGGCGCATTGGGATGCAAATGAATCCGGGTCTTCTACAATGACATCTGCCGTATGCAACGCCCATACCGAATGGGCCGGGCTGTGCAGCAGCACCGATTCACCCTTCTGGCTC
>CAYZQQ010000556.1:0-2083 GCA_964480075.1 uncultured Anaerolineaceae bacterium | reverse complement strand
GGGATAGGTAAAATGTCATTGCGAGCGAAGCGAAGCAATCCCCGTGAGCGTAACCGGAGATTGCTTCGGCGTAAAAAAACACGCCTCGCAATGACAAACCCCCTGAATTCCCAAAGACCCTAGATTTGTATCTTTTCAAAATGTAGAGGCAACCCTTGTGGTCGCCCGGTAGAGACGCCCAATTGGGGCGTCTCTACAATACCGCGTCCCAATTTATTGAGAAGATACCTAGGTTTTTAGTCAAGAAAATCACGTAACTCGTCGAAATAGGTTGAGGTACGAAGTTGATATAACGCCTCCATTTCCAATTGGCGGATGCGTTCTTGGTTGAGCCCCATCTTCTCGCTAAGTTGTTTGCGTGAACATGGCTCATTGCCAAGCACCCCATACCGCAATATCAAAATTTTGGAAAGACGAGCGTTCAAAATACACATCGCTTTTTGCAGCGCCGCTTTTAATTCATGGCGAGCCAATTCTCGATGGGCTTCCGGTGTGCTGTTATCGGGCAGCTGTTCCATCAATGACACGCCATCATCGGCGAGCGGTTGGTTTAGCGATACCGGCGCTTGCGCGGCTCGAAGGGCGTGTTCAAGCTTGTGATGGGAAACGCCCAATTGTTGCGCTAATTCGTTTAACGTAGGGCTTTTGCCATGTGATGCCTCATACGTTTTGCGCAGAGATTTTGCTCTTTGTAGCAGGTCGCCGATGTGCGCCGGCAGCCGCACATTGCGGCTCTGGTTTGAAAGGGCGCGCATCAGCCCCAAGTTGCCTTCCTGTATCAAATCGGCAAATGGTACACCTAACCCGCGATATTTCTGGGCAATACTGATGACCAACCGGGTGTTGGCTTCAATCAGATGTTTGCGCGCATTTTTACCCCGATGGATGTGCTGTTGTAACATCGATACCGTGTGGGGGGATAAGTCACTGCTGCGCGCCAATTTCTTCCCGGCGCGAATGCCTTGTTTGATGGCTTGCATCAGCGCAATTTCTTCGGTGCGGGAAAGGAGTGGGGTGCGAGTTGCTTCGGCGATGTACAAACTGAGGGTGTCAGAAATTGGAATATGGTCAAGGCTTTTTCTGTTCATTGATTGCATCCTACAAAGAGCATAGTATGACAATCAGTATAACATAAAAAAAGCCTAAAATAATTACAGTTTTATTGCAGTTTTATTGCAAATAATTGCAATATTTACGCCTATTTGACGTTGATTGGTGCTATGTGCGCCAATTCATCTGAAGTGAGCGGCGGACAATCCATTGCCGCAAAGTTTTCACGAGTCTGTTCCTGCGTTTTGCACCCCGGAACCACCACTGATACCGCCGCGTGACTCAACACAAATTGAATGGCGGCTTGCGCCAGCGTGCGATTCGGTTGTACCAGCGCCGCAAATTGCCGCGCGGCTGACACACGGGCGGCAAAATTTTGGAGGGCAGCACGAATGTCGTTTTGCGGGAAGGGTTCATCGTCCGAAAATTTTCCGGTGAGCGCGCCATTCGCCAGCGGTTCTTTTACAATTACGCCGATATTCTTTTCCGCCGCCATTTCCAGCACCGCGAGCCATTCCGCTCCGCAATGCAGCAAGTTGAACGTAATTTCCAGCACGTCAATCCGACCGCTCTCCACGGCAAACTGTGCCGCCGCCAGCGAATCCGCTGCCACGCCGCCGAAGCGAATCTTTCCCGCTGCCTTGAGTGCGTCTAGCGCGTTAAACGCTGTGCCATCTGCCAGTACATCCGCCACCGGTTCATCCAGCAGATAAATGTCCAGCACAGGTTTTCGCAATCGCCGCCGCGATTCATCCACGGCGCGGTGCAAATATTCAACAGAAAAATCCTGCCGAAGATGTGCCGGGTCGGTGTAAAAATCCCAGCCGCCTTTGGTAGCGATGATAACATCGGTGCGGCAATTGGTGATGGAACCAATGAGAGCCTCACTGCGCCCGCGCCCGAACCGGTCGGCAGTGACAATAAAGCGCCCGCCTGCCCCAAACGCGCGGCCTACCGCTACTTTCGACCAGCCGTAATCCGAGAACTGAAGAGCGGCGCGTAGGGAAAGAGGGGGCCCCCCCCAAACAAACCC